>NZ_JFHW01000025.1:0-178213 GCF_000612205.1 Enterobacter sp. 5-4
ATGTAAAAAAGCGCCCTAAAGGCGCTTTTTTGCTATCTGCGATCTGGATGATTCGAACCTGCAGCAGGTTCGAGCCGAACGCAGTGAGGCACCGGAGCCGTTTACGGCGACGGCCCGAAGGGCGAGCGAAGCGAGTCATCCTGCACGACCCACCAATGTAAAAAAGCGCCCTAAAGGCGCTTTTTTGCTATCTGCGATATAAAAAATGTGAACCTGCCGCATTTTCCTCAAGCTAATCCCGTCGGTGCCGATACCTCTGTTTTATAACGCGAGGAAAAAGTATGACGACCATTCAGGCATCAACCCAACCTATTCAAACCAGCGGCGGGAGCGGTACTTCCAGCAGTAACGATATCGCCGCGCAAATCAGCCGCATTCTCGATAAGATCAAAAAGCTAACTCAGCAGCTAAAAGAGCTGGCGAACAGTCCCGGCAGCACGGATGAAAAGAAAAAGCAGCAGGAACTGATTCAGACCCAGATCAAAGTGCTGCAGGCGCAGCTCGCCGCACTGCAGCGCCAGCAGGCCGAAGAGGCCCAGAAAAAGCAGGATCAAAAATTGGGCAAAGTGGAAGGTGTGAATAGCCCATCAGATAATAATCAGATTGATATCTACATCTGATCTTCTGAAGCGTTAAAAAGTGGATCGCGTATGCGGGCCTCGGTCAATCGCTGTGCCTGGATACGCACCACTTCCCAGATAGCCTGCGCCGCCCCCGAGAGTGAACGATTTTTTCGCCGCACCAGCATTAGCTTTCGTTCGACAACGGGCGTCAACCGCTTCACGGCAAGTCGACTCCCCTGAGGCAGGGGAAGCGCCAGGGCGGGCAACACGCTGATGCCGATCCCGGCTTCCACCATGGGAAACAGCGTTGCCGGGTGGCCAATCTCTTGCACGATCGCTGCCTTTACTCCCTGATTCATCAGCGCGGAATCAATCAGCGGGCGGCTGCCCGAGGCATAATCTTGTAAAACCAGATTTGCGCCCTGCAGTGACTGCCACCTGACGTCAGGCAACGCGGCCAGCGGATCGTCGTCACGGCAGAGCAGCAAAAAGGGCTCCGAAAGTACGCTTTCGCACTCCAGATCGCTCACCTGGCCGGGATCGATAACAATACCAAAATCGACATCCCCCTGGCGGATGCTCTCCAGTACCCACTGCTGTGGCCGATCATGCAGCACAAAGTCAATGTCCGGGTAGCGATGGTTCCCCTCGGCAATACACTGCGGGATAAGGTGTGCAGATATCGTCTGGCTGGCCGCGACCCGCACGGTACCCGAAAGCTGCTGCCCCAGCCTCCCCACGTCTCTGAGCGTGCTGTTCAGCTCATCCAGCAGCCGTTCAAGGCGAAGAGCAAGCTGCTGCCCGGCTTCGGTCAACACCACTTCGCGCGTGGTGCGGTCAAGCAACCGGACGCCGGTCTGATTTTCCAGTTCTTTCACGCTGTGGCTGACCGCCGACTGGCTCAGGCCAATCATCTCCCCTGCCCGGCTAAAGCTGCGGGCATTGGCGACGGTAACGAAAATGCGGAGCTGGCGTAAAGAATAATTCATCTGTTTAATTCATGAATGGATGCAATAAATCAATTTTATTTCTCAAATGGAAAAAAGCACAATAGCGACATCTGTTTTCAGGAGTCATTATGAAACTATTTCGTATTGTTGATCCGTTTACGCTCACCCTGGTCGTTACCGTTTTACTGGCCTCGTTCTTTCCCGCTCGCGGCGGGTTCGTTCCGTTCTTTGAAGGGCTGACGACGGCCGCCATCGCACTGCTGTTTTTTATGCACGGCGCGAAGCTGTCCCGTGAAGCGATTATCGCAGGGGGGAGCCACTGGCGGCTGCACCTCTGGGTGATGTGCAGCACGTTCATTCTCTTCCCGATCCTCGGCGTGCTGTTTGCCTGGTGGGCACCGGTTAACGTCGACCCGGCGCTCTATACCGGTTTTCTGTATCTCTGTATTCTGCCGGCTACCGTGCAATCCGCCATTGCCTTTACCTCTCTGGCGGGAGGGAACGTTGCGGCCGCCGTCTGCTCGGCATCGGCATCCAGCCTGCTGGGGATTTTCGTCTCCCCGCTGCTGGTGGGCCTGCTGATGAACATGCACGGCGCGGAAGGTAACCTTGAGCAGGTCGGCAAAATCTGTTTGCAGCTGCTGCTGCCGTTTGTGCTGGGGCATCTCTCGCGTCCGTGGACGGGCGCATTTGTGGCAAAGCACAAGAAATGGATTTCAAAAACCGACCAGTCGTCGATCCTGCTGGTGGTCTATTCCGCCTTCAGCGAAGCGGTCGTGAACGGGATCTGGCATAAGGTGGGCGCTGGTTCGCTGCTCTTTATCGTGGTGGTCAGCCTCATCCTGCTGGCAATTGTCATTGCAGTAAACGTCTTTGTGGCACGCAAGTGCGGCTTCAACAAAGCGGATGAAATTACGATTGTGTTCTGCGGTTCGAAGAAGAGTCTGGCAAACGGTATCCCGATGGCCAACATTCTGTTCCCGACCTCGGTGATTGGAATGATGGTACTGCCGCTAATGATTTTCCATCAGATCCAGCTGATGGTCTGCGCGGTGCTGGCGCGTCGCTACAAGCGCCAGACGGAAAAACTGGCGCAGGAAGGGACCCGCGCCGCAAAGGCTTAAGGACGTTTCAGGGGCTGCACCAGCTGGGTCAGCCCCTCGGTTTTGATCAGTAACGCGATAGCCATCAGCTCGCCCAGTCGCCCTGCCGGGAATTCATCCTTACGGGCAAACCACAGGAGATACTCCTCCGGCAAATCAATCAGCCTGCGGCCCTTGTATTTACCGAACGGCATCTCCGTATTGGCGATCTCAACGAGCTGCTCTTTCTCCACGTTACTCTCCTAACAGACGCATCATTTCCGCTTCGTCGATAACCTCAATCCCCAGCTCCTGGGCTTTCGCCAGCTTCGAACCGGCGGCCTCCCCGGCGATCACCAGGTCGGTTTTCTTCGACACGCTGCCCGCCACTTTGGCTCCCAGCGCCACCAGACGTGCCTTTGCATCATCACGGGATAGCTGGCTCAGGCTGCCGGTCAGCACCACCGTTTTACCGGCGAACGGGCTGTCGATCTCTTCGGCGTTGACGACGACCGGCGCAGGCCATTTGATGCCCTCTGCCAGCAGTTGGCCGATGACCTCGCGGTTGCTCTCTTCAGCAAAGAAGTTAAAGACATGCGTGGCGACGACGATGCCGACATCCGGGACTTTCTGCAGTTCGTCGATGCTTGCCTTTTCCAGCGCCTCCAGCGTACCAAAGTACGCTGCCAGCCCTGCTGCCGTCGCTTCACCCACTTCACGAATGCCCAGCGCATAAAGGAAACGGGCGAAGGTGGTCTCTTTTGCCGCTTCCAGCGCGTTAACCACGTTCTGGGCTGACTTTGGCCCCATGCGATCCAGACCGGTTAGTTTACCTGCGGTCAGCCTGAAGAGATCCGCTGGCGTGTGGACGTACTCTTTCTCAACCAGCTGATCGATAATCTTGTCGCCCATGCCGTCAACGTCCATTGCGCGACGGGAGACGAAGTGCTTCAGTGACTCTTTACGCTGCGCGCCACAGATTAAGCCGCCCGTACAGCGCGCCACCGCTTCACCTTCTACGCGCTCGACGTCCGAGCCGCACACCGGGCAATGGGTCGGGAAGACAACCTCGCGCGTATCGTCAGGACGCTCTGACTCCACGACGTTAACCACCTGCGGGATCACGTCCCCCGCGCGGCGAATTACCACTTTGTCACCAATACGCAGACCCAGGCGGTCGATTTCATCGGCGTTATGCAGCGTGGCGTTACTCACCAGCACGCCGGCCACCTGTACGGGCTCCAGACGAGCGACCGGGGTAATGGCCCCTGTACGTCCCACCTGGAACTCCACGTCGCGGACGAAGGTCATCTGCTCCTGGGCCGGGAACTTAAACGCCACCGCCCAGCGCGGCGCGCGCGCCACAAAGCCCAGCTGCTCCTGCAGCGCCAGCGAGTTCACCTTGATGACCACGCCATCAATATCAAAGCCGAGCGTCGGACGGTCCGCTTCCACCTTGTGGTAGAACGCCAGCACCGCTTCCGGCGAGTCGCAGAGCTGAACGCGGTTGCTCACCGGCAGGCCCCACGCCTTAAACTGCAGCAGACGCCCGAGATGGGTATCCGGCAGCTCGCCGCCCTCCAGAATACCGACGCCGTAGCAGAAGAACGTAAGCGGTCGCTTCGCGGTGATGCGCGGATCAAGCTGGCGCAGCGAGCCCGCCGCCGCGTTACGCGGGTTAGCAAACACCTTACCGCCGGTGCGACGTGCCTCTTCGTTAATTTTCTCGAAGCCCGCCTGGGGCAGAAACACCTCGCCGCGCACTTCCAGACGTGCAGGAATATTGTCACCCTGCAGCTTCAGCGGGATCGCGCGGATGGTACGCACGTTGGTAGTGATGTCTTCGCCCGTCGTACCGTCGCCACGCGTCGCGGCACGCACCAGCACGCCGTTTTCATAGAGAAGACTGACCGCCAGGCCATCCAGCTTCAGTTCGCAGCACCAGGTGAGAGCGTCGCTGCTTTTCAGGCGATCCTGCACGCGCTTGTTAAACGCGAGAAAGCTCTCTTCATCGAAGACGTTATCCAGCGAAAGCATCGGTACTTCATGACGCACCTGGCTGAAAGCGCCCAGCGGCTCAGCGCCGACGCGCTGGGTGGGGGAATCCGGTGTAATGAGTTCAGGATGCTGCGCCTCTAATTCGCGCAGCTCGCGCATCAGGCGGTCATACTCAGCATCCGGGACTTCCGGCGCGTCCATAACATGATAGAGATATTCATGATGGCGAAGCGTGGTTCGCAGTTCAGTGAGTTGTTGTTCGATTGAGTCCATATCACACCATCAATGAGAAAAAACCCCCGACATGCGGGGGTTGAGGAGGAGTTGAAGATAACGCGTCGGTTACGCGTTGGCTTCCTTAACTTCGCGGATGCGGTCCTGATACTCACGCAGCTTCTGCGGGGTCATCATGCGACGCTGATCGTCGAGCACCACACCACCCACTTCGTCAGCGATGTGCTGAGCGGATTGCAGCATCAGCTTAAAGTTTTGCAGTTCGTCGCCGTAGGACGGCACCTGCATAAAGATAGTGACACCCGGCGTCACGAAATCGCCCGTCATTTCTGGGTCGAATGTGCCAGGGTTAACCATATTGGCCAGGCTGAATAGCGCCGGGCCGCTACCGTCCGGGCTCAGGTGACGATGGAAGATATTCATATCACCAAACTTGAAGCCGGCCTGTTGAATACTGTTCAGCAGTACGTCACCGTTCAGATGGCTGCCGTGATGGGCGGCCACGTTCATGATGATCACCGCTTCTTTACGCTGCGTTTTTTCAACAACCGGCTCTGGCTCTACAACGGGCTCAGGCTCAACGTGCGGGGCAGGAGCGGGCTGCGGCGCAGGTTGAACATGAACAGGCTGCTGCGGTTGATGTACCGGTTGCGCAGGCTGCTGTTGCACAGGCTGCTGCACGGGTTGTTGTTGAACCGGCTGTGGCGCAGCAGGCTGCTGATACACAGGCTGTTGCGGCGGCTGGCGCACCGGTTCTTCCACAGGCTGTGGCGCTGGCTGGCGCGGCTGTGCAGAAGCGTACGGCGGTTGATACTGGTGCTGCGAAGGACGAGGTGCTTCATGCTCCCCATGGCCTACGCCGGGCGCAGTATTGACCCGATGAACACGAACTTCACCCACGCCGTCATCGTCGCTTCCATCGATGTCATCTTCACTGTAATCGTCGTCACGACTGGACTTCATGCGCTTCAGTGGGCGATCGCGAAACATCGAGGAACGCTCTTTACGGCTGGTCCAGAAACCATGTACCAGTAAAGCGATTATGGCGATCGCGCCAACAATGATTAATATCAGACGCAAATCCTGCATCATTATATTCTCTGTTGTTCTAACACCTTGCCACCACGGCAAACATTTACTCACTAAGAGTATTTGCCGTTTACGTCAAGTGCAAGTGTGTGCAGAGCATTCACAGCATAAAGATGAAGGAAATCGTGCTTTTTGCTGGTTTTTCGAACATTTCCGAACTGGTCATTGGTCCGTAAGTGGATAATATAGGCGGGCAATTCCACTGGTTGTGTAAAAAGGAGTACAGCCTGGCTATGGTTTCAACATCTTCTTCTCCCCCGCGCAGCGGCGTCTGGTATTTTTCTCAGGGCTGGAAACTGGTCTCCCTGCCGGGTATTCGACGCTTCGTCATTCTGCCGCTGTTGATCAACATTATTCTGATGGGGGGCGCGTTCTGGTGGCTGTTCACAAAACTGGAAAGCTGGATCCCATCGCTGATGAGCTACGTGCCGGACTGGCTGCAGTGGCTTAACTACCTGCTCTGGCCGGTAGCGGTGATCTCCGTTTTGCTGGTATTTGGCTACTTCTTCTCGACGATTGCCAACTGGATAGCCGCGCCGTTTAACGGTTTGCTGGCGGAACAGCTGGAAGCGCGCCTTACCGGCGCAACACCGCCGGACACGGGCATCGTGGGGATCATGAAAGACCTCCCTCGCATTATGAAGCGTGAATGGCAGAAGTTTGCCTGGTACCTGCCCCGCGCGGTTGTGCTGCTTATCCTCTATTTTGTGCCCGGCATTGGCCAGACGGTGGCACCGGTGCTGTGGTTCCTGTTCAGCGCCTGGATGCTGGCCATCCAGTACTGCGACTATCCGTTCGATAACCACAAGGTGCCGTTTAGAGAGATGCGCACCGCCCTGCGCAGCCAGAAGATCGCCAATATGCAGTTTGGCGCGCTGACCAGCCTGTTCACCATGATTCCGTTCCTGAATCTGTTCATCATGCCGGTTGCCGTTTGCGGCGCGACCGCCATGTGGGTCGACTGCTACCGTGCTAAGCACGCGTTATGGAAATAATGCAAAAATGTGTAAAGCAGGGGTGGCTTATGCCGCCCCTTATTCCATACTGATCCCCATTATTTCCTTGCAGTATATAGATATGCGAATTCCTTACTTCCCCCTACCTGCTTAGCAGGTATGCTGGGTCGGTATCCCAATTTCATACAGTTAAGGACAGGCCATGAGTAAGATTTATGAAGACAACTCGCTGACTATCGGTCATACGCCCCTGGTTCGACTGAACCGTATCGGTAATGGACGCATCCTGGCGAAGGTCGAATCACGTAACCCGAGCTTCAGCGTAAAATGCCGTATCGGTGCAAACATGATTTGGGATGCTGAAAAACGTGGCGTACTGAAGCCGGGCGTTGAGTTGGTGGAACCCACCAGCGGCAATACCGGGATCGCTCTGGCCTATGTTGCTGCCGCGCGCGGCTACAAGCTGACGCTGACCATGCCTGAAACCATGAGCATCGAGCGTCGTAAGCTGCTTAAAGCGCTGGGCGCGAACCTGGTGCTGACCGAAGGCGCGAAGGGCATGAAGGGTGCCATTCAGAAAGCCGAAGAGATTGTGGCCAGCGATCCGGCGAAATACCTGCTGCTGCAGCAGTTCAGCAACCCGGCTAACCCGGAAATTCACGAGAAGACTACCGGCCCGGAAATCTGGGAAGATACCGACGGCCAGGTTGACGTCTTTATCTCCGGCGTAGGTACCGGCGGCACGCTGACCGGCGTGTCACGCTATATTAAAGGCACCAAAGGTAAAAAAGAGCTGATCACCGTTGCCGTTGAGCCGACTGATTCACCGGTTATCACCCAGGCCCTGGCGGGGGAAGAGCTCAAACCCGGCCCGCACAAAATTCAGGGGATTGGCGCAGGCTTCATTCCGGGTAACCTGGATCTGAAGCTGATCGATAAAGTGGTCACTATCACGAACGAAGAAGCCATCTCTACCGCGCGCCGCCTGATGGATGAAGAAGGTATTCTGGCAGGTATCTCTTCCGGTGCGGCCGTTGCGGCAGCGCTCAAACTTCAGGAAGATGAGGCCTTTACCAATAAGAATATTGTGGTTATCCTTCCTTCCTCGGGTGAGCGTTACTTGAGCACCGCACTGTTTGCCGATCTGTTCACTGAAAAAGAGCTGCAACAGTAGTGCCACTATGTTAATAACGCGTAAAAAAGCACCTTTTCAGGTGCTTTTTTGTGGCCTGCTTCAAACTTTTGCCCCTCCTGGCATTGCTTCACCCCGTTGGGTCTGGTATTTAAACCAGCAATTATTTTGATGCGTGAAATTAATCAGCGAACGAAATAGCCTTGCTGAATCGATTTTATGATTTGGTTCAAGTCTTGCTTTCGCTGCATAATGTTTAATGACGATCGAAACGTCAGCGCTAACAATACAGGCTAAAGTTCAGTCGCCAGGCTAGACTTTAGTTCCACAACACTAAACCTATAAGTTGGGGAAATACAATGTTCCAGCAAGAAGTTACCATTACCGCTCCGAACGGTCTGCACACCCGCCCTGCTGCTCAGTTTGTTAAAGAAGCGAAAGGCTTCACTTCTGAAATCACTGTGACTTCCAACGGCAAAAGCGCCAGCGCAAAAAGCCTGTTCAAACTGCAGACTCTGGGCCTGACTCAGGGCACCGTAGTCACCATCTCTGCGGAAGGTGAAGACGAGCAGAAAGCAGTTGAGCATCTGGTAAAACTGATGGCTGAGCTCGAGTAAGTTTCCGGGTTCTTTTAAATATCAGTCACAAGTAAGGTAGGGTTATGATTTCAGGCATTTTAGCATCCCCGGGTATCGCTTTCGGCAAAGCACTGCTGCTGAAAGAAGACGAGATCGTCATCGACCGGAAAAAAATTTCTGCCGACAAGGTTGATCAGGAAGTTGAACGTTTTCTGAGCGGTCGTGCCAAGGCATCTGCGCAACTGGAAGCAATCAAAACTAAAGCTGGCGAAACTTTCGGTGAAGAAAAAGAAGCCATCTTCGAAGGGCACATCATGCTGCTCGAAGATGAGGAGCTGGAGCAGGAAATCATAGCCCTGATTAAAGATAAAGGCATGACGGCCGACGCGGCTGCGCATGAAGTTATCGAAGGTCAGGCAACTGCCCTGGAAGAACTGGATGATGAATACCTGAAAGAGCGTGCGGCTGACGTACGTGACATCGGTAAGCGCCTGCTGCGCAACATCCTGGGTCTGGCCATTATCGACCTGAGCGCGATTCAGGATGAAGTGATCCTGGTTGCCGCTGACCTCACCCCATCTGAAACCGCACAGCTGAACCTGAAAAAGGTCCTCGGTTTCATCACCGATGCGGGCGGCCGTACCTCCCACACCTCTATCATGGCGCGTTCTCTGGAACTGCCTGCCATCGTGGGTACCGGAAGCGTCACCTCTCAGGTGAAAAACGGCGATTATCTGATTCTGGATGCCGTAAACAATCTGGTTTACGTCAACCCAACTAACGAAGAGATCGAAAAACTGCGCGCGGTTCAGGAGCAGGTTGCGACTGAAAAAGCGGAACTCGCTAAGCTGAAAGACCTGCCAGCCATCACTCTGGACGGCCATCAGGTAGAAGTGTGCGCAAACATCGGTACCGTCCGCGACGTTGATGGCGCTGAGCGCAACGGTGCGGAAGGCGTTGGTCTCTATCGTACAGAATTCCTGTTCATGGACCGCGACGCGCTGCCAACGGAAGAAGAGCAGTTTGCTGCGTATAAAGCCGTTGCTGAAGCCTGTGGCTCTCAGGCGGTTATCGTCCGTACCATGGACATCGGTGGCGACAAAGAGCTGCCGTACATGAACTTCCCGAAAGAAGAGAACCCGTTCCTGGGCTGGCGTGCCGTGCGTATTGCGATGGATCGTAAAGAGATCCTGCGTGACCAGGTTCGCGCAATCCTGCGTGCGTCCGCTTTCGGTAAGCTGCGCATCATGTTCCCGATGATCATCTCTGTTGAAGAAGTGCGTGCACTGAAGAAAGAGATCGAAATCTACAAGCAGGAACTGCGCGACGAAGGTAAAGCATTTGACGAGTCAATCGAGATCGGCGTGATGGTGGAAACACCTGCGGCGGCGACCATTGCGCGTCATTTAGCCAAAGAAGTTGATTTCTTTAGTATCGGCACCAATGATTTAACGCAGTACACCCTGGCAGTTGACCGTGGTAATGATATGATTTCACATCTCTACCAGCCAATGTCACCGTCCGTACTGAACTTGATCAAGCAAGTTATTGATGCTTCTCATGCAGAAGGTAAATGGACTGGCATGTGTGGTGAGCTTGCAGGCGACGAACGTGCTACACTTCTGTTGCTGGGTATGGGTCTGGACGAATTCTCTATGAGCGCCATTTCCATCCCGCGCATTAAGAAGATTATCCGTAACACGAACTTCGAAGATGCGAAGGTGTTAGCAGAGCAGGCTCTTGCTCAACCGACAACGGACGAGTTAATGACGCTGGTTAACAAGTTCATTGAAGAAAAAACAATCTGCTAATCCACGAGATGCGGCCCAAATTACTGCTTAGGAGAAGATCATGGGTTTGTTCGATAAACTGAAATCTCTGGTTTCTGATGATAAGAAAGACTCCGGAACTATTGAGATTGTTGCTCCGCTCTCCGGCGAGATCGTCAACATCGAAGACGTGCCGGATGTAGTGTTTGCTGAGAAAATCGTTGGTGATGGCATTGCTATCAAACCAACTGGCAACAAAATGGTTGCTCCAGTTGACGGCACCATCGGTAAAATTTTTGAAACCAACCATGCGTTCTCTATCGAATCTGATAGCGGTATCGAACTGTTCGTTCACTTCGGTATCGACACCGTTGAACTGAAAGGCGAAGGCTTCAAACGTATCGCGGAAGAAGGCCAGCGTGTGAAAGTTGGCGACCCGGTGATTGAATTCGATCTGCCACTGCTGGAAGAAAAAGCCAAGTCTACCCTGACGCCGGTTGTTATCTCCAACATGGACGAAATCAAAGAACTGATCAAACTGTCTGGCAGCGTCACCGTGGGTGAAACCCCGGTTATCCGCATCAAGAAGTAATTCTTGCCGCACAGAAAAATGGCGCCTTCGGGCGCCATTTTTGTTTATGCCGGGAGGATAAGCTCGTCGTAGCCTTTCGACTGGGTATACAGCATGACGTCAGTCACCCGATCGCCGGCCATGCGAATGGCATCGGCAACGGTTTTCCCCTCTACAATGCCGCTTACCAGCTCTGAACAGAACAGATCGCCCGTTCCCTTCAGATCGGTCTCTACGCGCGGATGTGCGCTGACGGTGACGCCCTCGCGTGAGACCAGCACCACGTGGATGTTTTGCGGATCGTCGGCAACCGGCGCACTGGTGATCGCCACCCATTTCAGGCTGTCGGAGAGCAGTCCCTGTGCTGCCGCGATGGCGCTTTCAGGTGTACGGCATGGTTTGCCGCTTAACACTTCCAGCTCGTAGACATTGGGCGTGATCCCCTGCGCCAGCGGCAGCAGGTGCTCCCGATACGCTTCGGGGAGCTCAGGCTTCACGTACATCCCGCTGTCAATATCGCCGATAACCGGATCGACCAGCACCAGCAGGTCAGGATGCTGCGCTTTGACCGCCTTCAACCACTGTGCCAGCAGGACGATCTGGCTGGCACTGCCCATATAGCCGGTGGTGACCGCCTTAAGCTCGCGCAGGATTTCGCGCTCTTCCAGCGCCTTCAGGTAGCCGCTGAACCACTCGTCGGGGATCACGCCGCCGTAGAAGGTGTCATAGTGTGGCGTGTTGCTGAACAGTACCGTCGGTACGGCGGTGACGTTCAGCCTGTGGGTACGAATATTCGGTACCGCAATGCTGTTCCCCACGCTGCCGTACACCACCTGCGACTGCACCGCGACAATATCGGTTTGCTGCGCCCGGGTATTATCCCGGAATAGAATCATCTCCATGACGCTTAAATCCCCGCCCCCTGCGAATAACTCTCTTCACCAAAGACGCCGGTAGAGAGATAGCGATCGCCGCGATCGCAAATAATCGCCACCACTACCGCACCCGGGTTTGCCTGCGCTACCCGAATCGCACCCGCTACCGCGCCGCCCGAGCTGACGCCGCAGAAGATACCTTCTCGCACGGCCAGATCACGCATGGTATTTTCCGCCTCGCGCTGGTGAAGATCCAGCACCTGGTCCACAAGCTGCGCATTAAAGATGCCGGGCATATACTCCGCCGGCCAGCGGCGAATGCCCGGAATGCTGCTCCCCTCTTCCGGCTGCAGGCCAACGATGGTGACGGTTTTCGCCTGCTCGCGCAGAAAACGGGATACGCCGGTAATGGTTCCCGTGGTGCCCATGCTGGAGACAAAATGGGTAATGCGCCCGTCGGTTTGCTGCCAGATTTCCGGGCCGGTGGTGGTGTAGTGCGCGTAAGGGTTGTCCGGGTTGTTAAACTGATCGAGCAGTTTACCTTCGCCGCGCTCGGCCATTTCTAACGCCAGGTCGCGCGCGCCTTCCATCCCCTGCTCTTTGGTCACCAGAATCAGCTCGGCTCCGTAGGCACGCATCGCGGCGCGACGCTCCTGACTCATGTTGTCCGGCATCAGCAGCTTCATGCGGTAGCCTTTCAGCGCCGCAATCATCGCCAGGGCGATACCGGTGTTGCCGCTGGTGGCTTCGATCAGCACGTCGCCCGGCTTAATCTCGCCGCGCTTTTCGGCCTGGACGATCATCGACAGTGCGGCCCGGTCTTTCACCGACCCCGCCGGGTTATTGCCTTCGAGTTTGACCCAGATTTCGCTGCCGTTATCCGGCCCCATGCGCTGAAGTTTGACCAGAGGGGTATTGCCGATGGTGTGTTCGAGTGTTTTCACGATTTTTACTCAATAAAAAAGCCGGGTTGCGCGCAGCGATCCCGGCCTACAAGACGCAGTTTTAGCTGTAGGCCCGGTCAGCGCAGCGCCACCGGGCGATAAACATCCTAATAACCTATCAGGCTGACTCCGCCAGAGCAATATCCTCGCGCGTCTCGATGCGTTCCTTGCCGTGATAAATACGGGCATGCTGAAGACCGACAAACAGGCGCTCTCCCCGATGCGGCGGGACGTCGTCGCGCATGACCACGGTCAGCGGCTCGGTGTACCAGCCCAGCGGCTGAACCACCAGTTGGGTGTAATGCCCTTTAGGGCTCGCTTCCAGCACCTGTACCGGCAGCGGTGAGTCCAGGCTGGTTCGACGGCTCACGTCCACCTCCCATGGGCGCAGGAACAGATCGACCGGCCCCTGATGCGCGGAGGTATAGCCCAGCGGCCAGCGGTGCGCGCCAACGTGGAACTGACCGCCGCGAATGGTGCCCTGCAGGCGGTTCACCTCGCCCATAAACTCCAGCACGAAGCGGGTCGCCGGTTCACGCCAGAGCTGCTCCGGCTCGTCAACCTGCTCAATGTTGCCCTGACTCATGACCACCACGCGATCCGCGACTTCCATCGCCTCTTCCTGGTCGTGGGTCACGAAGACGCTGGTGAATTTCAGCTCTTCATGAAGCTGACGCAGCCAGCGGCGCAGCTCTTTACGCACCTGCGCATCCAGCGCGCCGAAGGGTTCGTCCAGCAGCAGAATTTGCGGCTCAACGGCCAGCGCGCGCGCCAGCGCCACGCGCTGTTTCTGCCCGCCGGACAGCTGGGCCGGGAAACGGTCCGCCAGATGCGCCAGCTGCACCATCTCCAGCAGTTTGGTCACTTTCGCCTTAATGGTTGCCGCATCCGGGCGCTCACGACGCGGCAGCACGGTCAGGCCAAACGCAATGTTGTCGAACACGGTCATGTGGCGGAACAGCGCGTAATGCTGAAACACAAAGCCCACCTTACGATCGCGGGCGTGCAGGCGGCTCACGTCGGTGCCGTGGAAGCGGATGTGTCCGCTGGTCTGGTGCTCAAGCCCGGCGATAATGCGCAGCAGCGTGGTTTTGCCCGAGCCAGACGGCCCCAGCAGCGCCACCATTTGTCCGGAAGAGATATCCAGCGAGATATCATTCAGCACCTGGGTGCGACCAAAAGACTTCTTAATATTGGCAATCTCAATGCTCATGATTTCCCTCCTGATGCTGACGTTTTTCCTGATTTTCTAAACGCCACTGCACCACACTCTTCAAAAACAGGGTCAAAATCGCCATCAGCGTCAGCAACGCTGCGGCAGTAAAGGCGCCGATGGTGTTGTAGTCCTGCTGCAGGAGTTCAATCTGCAGCGGCAGCGACAGGGTTTCACCCCGAATGGAGCCAGAGACGACGGAAACGGCACCGAACTCGCCAATCGCGCGGGCATTGGTCAGCACCACGCCATAAAGCAGCGCCCAGCGGATGTTCGGCAGCGTCACGCGGCGGAACATCTGCCAGCCCGAAGCCCCGAGCAGCACCGCCGCTTCGTCTTCGTTGCTGCCCTGGCTTAACATCACCGGCACCAGCTCGCGCACCACAAACGGACAGGTCACGAAGATGGTGACCAGCACCATGCCCGGCCAGGCGAACATGATCTGCAGGTTATGTGCATCCAGCCAGCCGCCCAGCGGGCCGTTGGAGCCGTAAAAGAGCAGATACACCAGACCCGCCACCACCGGCGACACGGCAAACGGAATATCCAGCAGGGTCAGCAGCAGCTGACGTCCCGGGAAATTAAAGCGCGTCACCAGCCACGCCAGCAGGGTACCGAACACCAGGTTCACCGGAACGGTGATCAGGGCAATCAGCACGGTCAGCCAGATGGCGTGCAGCATATCCGGGTTCGCCAGGTTTTCCAGCGCGGGCATCAGGCCCTTGCTGAACGCCTGAACGAAGATATAAATCGTCGGCACGACGAGAATGAGGGCGGAAACCAGCACGCCCGCCCCAATCAGAAACCATTTACCCCAGTTGATGCGGGGCGCATCGTATCGCTTCAATTGCGTAACTTCCGCCATCAGTGACCTACCACACGTCGACCAAAGCGACTTTGCAGAGTGTTAATCGAGTACAGCAGCAGCAGCGATGCCGCGAGGATCACCGAAGCGATCGCGCTCGCCGCCGGATAATCAAACTCCTGCAGGCGAATGAAAATCATCAGCGAGGTCACTTCCGTTTTCCAGGCGATGTTCCCGGCGATAAAAATCACCGCACCGAACTCGCCGAGGCTGCGGGTAAACGACAGCGCGACGCCCGCCATCAGCGCCGGAGACAGCTCCGGCAGCACCACTTTGCGGAAGCTCTGCCAGCGCGTGGCGCCCAGCGTTTCCGCCGCTTCTTCGTATTCCGGACCTAACTCTTCCAGCACCGGCTGCACGGTACGCACCACAAACGGGATGCTGGTAAAGGCCATCGCCACCGCGATACCAAGCCAGGTGTAGGTCACCTTGATGTCAAATTTCGCCAGCCACTCGCCGTACAGCCCGTTCACGGAGAAGAGCGACGCGAGGGTTAAGCCCGCGACCGCCGTCGGCAGCGCAAACGGCAGATCCATCAGGGCGTCAAGCAGCGTGCGGCCCGGGAAGCGATAGCGGGTCAAAATCCACGCCATCAGCAGGCCAAACACGCCGTTAAAAATGGAGGCGACAAACGCCGACAGCAGCGTCACCTTATAGGCCGCCACCACCTGCGGGTTGGTGATCACGTCCCAGTACTGCGCCCAGCTCATCTGCGCAAGCTGCATCACCAGCGCGCTGAGCGGCAACAGCAGAATCAGGCAGACGAACAGCAGGCTGGTCCCGAGGCTTAAGGTAAAGCCCGGCAGCACGCGTTTGGTCGAGACTGCAAACATTACTTATGCCCCGCCGCCAGCAGTTTGTCTAACTCACCGCCGCTGGCAAAATGCGTTTTCATCACGTCTGGCCAGGAGCCGAAATGGTCTTCCACGCGGAACAGCGCGGTCTGCGGGAACTTATCTTTCAGCTTGTTCATCACGTCCGGGTTGTTCACGCGGTAGTAGTAATCGGTAATGATGGTCTGCGCCTGAGGGCTGTACAGGTAATTGAGATAGGCTTTTGCCGCTTTCTCGGTACCGTTCGCCTGCACGTTTTTATCCACCCATGCGACCGGGAACTCGGCCAGAATGTTGGTTTTCGGGATAACCACCTCAAAGCCCTGCGCTTCATACTGCTTGCGGATGTTGTTCACTTCCGATTCAAAGCTGATCAGCACATCGCCCAGGCCGCGCTCTGCGAAGGTCGTGGTCGCCCCGCGGCCGCCGGTATCAAACACTTCGACGTTTTTCAGGAACTGGGTCATGAACTGCTCGGTTTTGGCTTTATCGTTGCCGTCAGCCTTGTCCGCCGCGCCCCACGCCGCTAAATAGGTGTAACGCGCGTTACCGGAGGTTTTTGGGTTCGGGAAGATCAGCTTCACGTCGGAACGCACCAGGTCGCTCCAGTCGTGGATATTCTTCGGATTACCCTTGCGCACCAGGAAACCCATGGTGGAGTAGAACGGCGAGCTGTTGTTCGGCAGACGGCTCTGCCAGTCCGCCGGGATGAGCTTGCCTTTGTCGTGCAGGATCTGCACGTCAGTCACCTGGTTGTAGGTCACGACGTCCGCTTTCAGTCCCTGAAGAATGGCCAGCGCCTGCTTTGATGAACCGGCGTGAGACTGCTTGATGGTCAGCTTGTCGCCGTTATTGTCTTTCGCCCACTGCTGTTCGAACGGGGGGTTAAGGGCGGCAAACAGCTCGCGGGAGACGTCATACGAACTGTTCAACAGTTCAGTCGCCTGCGCCTGTGCCACCAGCAGTAAACCTGCCAGCGCCAGAGTTCCTTTTTTCAGTACAGTAACGGCCATTGCGCACCCTTATAAATGTGATGACTATCTTATAGTCATAATATTTATAACGGTGATGAAAGCAGTAACGGTTTTATATACCGTTTGGTGATTTAGAAGCAGAAAAGGGAATAAGGAGCGGAGAAAATTGCCGGGTGGCGCTAACGCTTACCCGGCCTACGTATGGAAAGCGGTTTATAGCGCCAGCAGACGCTCGACGGACGGCGCGAAGTAGTAGCCGCCGGTGACCGGTTTGGTGAAGCGCAGCATGGCGTCGCGCTTGCCGTCGGTATCGCCGAACATGCTCAGCAGCTGCTGTTCAATGTTATGCAGGCGCGCGCAGTAGGCGCAGAAGTAGAGGCCGTGCGTACCGCTTGCTGTACCGTACGGCAGACTCTGGCGGACAATCTTCAGCCCTTTGCCGTCTTCTTTTAGGTCAACACGGGTCAGGTGTGAGGTGACCGGACGCTCATCGCCGTCGATCTCTTCGTTAGCTTCTTTGGTGCGGCCAATCATCATCTCCTGGTCGTGCACGCTCATGCGG
Organism: Enterobacter sp. 5-4; assembly: GCF_000612205.1. NCBI lineage: Bacteria > Pseudomonadati > Pseudomonadota > Gammaproteobacteria > Enterobacterales > Enterobacteriaceae > Enterobacter > Enterobacter sp. 5-4. Next base: position 17,189 of record NZ_JFHW01000025.1, read on the forward strand.
TTAAGCTGCTTGAGGTTATGCTCCCAGCGCTGCACGAACACGTAGCTGCCGCCCGCGTCCACGCCGTCTTTGATTACCGCGACTTCACGACGCGTCTCTTCACCCGCCGGGTTTTCCGTTCCGTCGACGAAGCCGCTCAGATCGCGCTCTTCGACCCAGCGGAAACCGTGAACCTCTTCCTGCACCTCGATGCTGTCGCCAAAGGCCGCCACCGCCGCCTGCGCAACCGAGAAGTTCACGTCGTGACGCAGAGAAAGGATGTGGATCAGCACGTCGTACTGGGTCGCAGGTGCAAGGCCTTTGCCGTAAGGAATGAAGTCCTTCAGCTCTTCTGCCCCTTCACCGCCGCTCAGCTGACGCCAGACGTTATTGCCAAACGCAACAACGGCGCCGAGGTGGGCTTCCGGGAATTTGGCCTGGAAGGTCGCCAGTTTATCAATAAACGCTTTGCTGGCCGCACGCAGGGCATCCACGTCCCCTTTGACATTGGCTTCAATCCAAATCGCCGCGCGGCAATGTTCTGGCAAAATGCCACTCTGAACCTGAGACATCGCTCCTCCTGAAATAAAGATGCCACGTCAGCGTGGCATTGATGGCGGCTATTATACCCGGATTTCAGCGAGGCGGTTTGTTCAGACGCAAATTACTCCTTCCAGAGTATTTTGCTCACCTTCCAGCTCTTCAGGGTGTCGTCAGACGGCATCAGCCCTTCCGGGCCGCTCCAGGTGCCGGTAAAAACATAGCTGATGTGCTGGCTGCCTTCCGCCTTACACTCCACCGCCACTTCATCGTCGGATGGCACGCTGGTGCAGTTGCCAAAGGCCTGCTTATAAAGATCGCTAAACGGCGTTCCGACCTTCACGCCGCTGGCGGTCGGAATATCTTCATCCATCACCGCGATCCGGTTTACCGTGCCTTTGTCACCGTTGATCGCCAGCGCCAGCTTGTCGCCCTTCAGCGCCTCGTAATAGCGAACAATATTGCCATTCTCTGTTTTCATGCCGCTGCGCAGGCGGTAGTCACTGCTGAGCGCATCCTGAATAGCTTTCTGATCCAGCGCCGTCGCGGCGGTAATTTTCCCCACGCCCTGCTCGGTCACTTCCGTTGATGAGCCAAACCAGTTCCACGGATACGCGGCAGACCAGTTAATGGAGGAGAGCGTCGAACAGCCGGTCAATGCCAGCGGAAGAGCGCATAAGAGTAAACGCAGCGATTTCATTGAAACGTCCTTACGTGTTAAATCAACGCTTGTTGGAGTGCGACATCGGCAAAAAGTGCCGGATTAATCATCCTGAGGCACAAAACAGGCGCGAAGACGTGGGTTGGTCAGCAGCCACATCAGCGCCACGATATCGGCAACCACCAGCGCAACGCCGATGCCCGTCAGCGGTTCACCGTACCACCAGAGTACCGGCTGCCAGAAGAGCAGCGCAATTTGGGCAAGGATCAGCAGCCCGCGAAGCGCGCGCCACAAGCGCGGGATTACGTGCCGCCGACCGCTGCACAAGAAAGCCACCACCGCCGGTACGCCCGGCAGCAAGCCGAGCCAGAAGGCATCGTGATCGGGATAGAAGAGCGTCAGCAGCGTGTCGCCCTGCCCGCGCGACGCGGCGGCCATCACAAACAGCACCCAGGTGCGGGCCTGAAGCAGCAGAACGCACCAGAATAAAAAGGGCAGCCTGACGCGACCCTGCGCGTCATAATCTGCCGGATGGATCTCAGTACTCTTCATCTTCGATGAGACGCTTTCCTAAATTCAGCACGTCAGCGTGTACGTAGCCCAGGCGTTCATACATGCCCAGCACCACGTCGTTATCTTCCCGCACCATGATCTGGATTTTCGGACAGCCGCGGGCGATCAGCTTCTTCTCGAGCCGGTTGAGCAGCGCATTGGCAATACCGCGACCACGGTATTCCGGATGAACGCCCAGATAATAGGCCGAGCCGCGATGGCCGTCATAACCGCCCATCACCGTCCCCACAACCTCGCCATTGACTTCCGCAACCAGAAACAGACTGACGTCGTGATTCACCTTACGTTCGATATCCATTTCCGGATCGTTCCACGGACGCAGCAGATCGCAGCGCTCCCAAAGGGTGATCACCTCTTCGAAATCTTCCTGGCGAAAAACGCGTATCTCCATGGTATTAACCGCCTTTTCGGGTTTAAAAACAGTGATTATGGCGCGAACCACGCCTTTAGCCAATAACCGGGGAAAATCTCGCCAAAATTTGGCATAATGTCACTTTGTCACGTATTGAAATGAAAAGTAAAACAATTCTCAATAAGGACTGTCGTAACGCTAAACGCGATACGATATAACACCAGGACCCCATTTTTTAGTATTCAGGCCGCATGAGCACATTCAAACCATTAAAAGCACTCACATCGCGTCGTCAGGTTCTCAAAGCGGGGCTGGCGGCCTTAACGTTAACGGGCATCGCAAAGCAGGCTCAGGCAAAAGACGAGAGCACGCTTAAAACCAGTAACGGACACAGCAAACCGAAAACCAAAAAGCCGGGCGCAAAGCGCCTGGTGATGCTCGACCCGGGCCACGGCGGTATTGATACCGGCGCCATCGGCAAAAACGGGTCGAAAGAAAAACACGTCGTGCTGGCGATTGCAAAAAATGTGCGGGCGATTTTACGCAGCAACGGCATTGACGCGCGTCTGACGCGCTCTGGCGACACCTTTATTCCGCTGTACGATCGCGTAGAGATCGCCCACCAGCACGGGGCGGATCTGTTTATGTCGATTCACGCGGACGGCTTTACCAACCCGTCTGCCGCCGGTGCCTCGGTGTTTGCGCTGTCCAACCGCGGCGCCAGTAGCGCCATGGCAAAATACCTCTCCGACCGCGAAAACCGGGCGGATGAAGTCGCCGGGAAAAAAGCCACCGACAAAGACCACCTGCTACAGCAGGTGCTGTTCGACCTCGTGCAGACGGATACGATCAAAAACAGCCTGACGCTCGGCTCGCACATCCTGAAGAAGATTAAGCCAGTGCATCGCCTGCACAGCAGGAGCACCGAACAGGCGGCGTTTGTGGTGTTGAAATCACCGTCTATCCCGTCCGTGCTGGTGGAAACCTCGTTCATTACCAACCCGGAAGAGGAGCGACTCCTCGGCACTACGGCGTTTCGTCAGAAGATCGCCAACGCCATCGCCTCCGGCATTATCAGTTACTTCAACTGGTTTGATAACCAAAAAGCGCACTCCAGGAAACGCTGATGAAACCCAATGCTCAACTGGTCAAAACCTTCCTGCTGCAGTTACAGGATGAGATTTGCCAGAAACTGGCCGCCGCTGACGGCGGAGAATTTCAGGAAGACAACTGGCAGCGCGAAGCCGGCGGCGGCGGGCGTAGCCGCGTGCTGCGTAACGGCGGCATCTTCGAACAGGCGGGCGTGAATTTTTCCCACGTTCATGGCGACGCGATGCCCGCGTCTGCAACGGCACATCGTCCCGAGCTTGCGGGCCGCAGCTTCGAAGCGATGGGCGTTTCGCTGGTGGTGCATCCGCACAATCCGTTTGTGCCGACCAGCCATGCCAACGTGCGCTTTTTCATTGCGGAAAAAGCGGGGGCCGATCCGGTCTGGTGGTTTGGCGGCGGTTTCGACATGACGCCCTACTACGGCTTCGAAGAGGATGCCGTGCACTGGCACACCACCGCGCGGGATCTTTGCCTGCCGTTTGGCGAAGACATTTACCCGAAATTTAAAAAGTGGTGCGATGACTACTTTTACCTGAAGCACCGCGACGAGCAGCGCGGCATCGGCGGGCTGTTCTTTGACGATCTCAACACGCCTGATTTTGATACCGCATTCAGCTTTATGCGCGCGGTGGGCGAAGGCTATACCGACGCGTACCTGCCCATCGTCGAACGCCGTAAAGACACCAGCTATGGCGTACGCGAGCGCGAGTTCCAGCTCTACCGTCGCGGGCGCTACGTGGAGTTCAACCTGGTATGGGATCGCGGGACGCTGTTTGGCCTGCAGACCGGCGGGCGCACGGAGTCGATTCTGATGTCGATGCCGCCGCTGGTGCGCTGGGAGTACTGCTACGAGCCAAAAGAAGGCAGCCCGGAGGCTGCCTTGAGTGAGTTCCTTAAAGTACGCGACTGGGTTTAACTGCCGGATGGCGCTGCGCTTATCCGGCCTGCTCAACCCGTAGGTCGGGTAAGCGAACGCGCTACCCGACTCACAACGCTTACAGCGGTTGCGTCTGCGCCTCAACCACCGCCAGCGCCACCATATTCACGATACGGCGCACGGAGGCAATCGGCGTTAACACATGCACCGGCTTCGCCACGCCCATCAGCACCGGTCCTACGGTCACCCCTTCAGAGCTGGAGACGCGCAGCAGGTTGTAGCTGATACGCGCCGCTTCCACATTCGGCATAATCAGGATGTTTGCCGATCCCTTCAGCGGGCTGTCAGGCATACGTTCGTTGCGGATGCTCTCTACCAGCGCGGCATCACCGTGCATTTCCCCGTCAATCATCAGCTCCGGCGCGCGCTCGCGCACCAGCGCCAGCGTCTCACGCATTTTGCACGCCGCCGCTGATTTGGACGAACCGAAGTTAGAGTGCGACAGCAGCGCCACCTTCGGCTCGATACCGAAGCGGCGCACGGTCTCAGCGGCCATCACGGTGATCTCCGCCAGCTCGTCCGGGCTCGGATCGTCGTTAACATAGGTGTCAGCGATAAAGGTGTTCCCGCTCGGCAGCAGCAGGGCGTTCATCGCCCCGGCGGTATGGACGCCGTCGCGATAGCCGAAGATCTCCTGCACCACGCTAAAGTGCTCGTGGTAGTCGCCGATGGTGCCGCAGATCAGCGCATCCGCCTCGCCGCGATGGACCATGATCGCGCCGATCACCGTCGTGTTGCTGATGACGGCTTTCTGCGCCTGTTCCTGAGTGATCCCCCGGCGCTTCATGATCGCGTAGTATTCGCTCCAGTACTCTTTGAAGCGCGGATCGGATTCGTTGTTGACGATCTCGAAGTCGACGCCCGGCTTAATCTGCAGGCCCAGCTTCTGGATACGCATTTCAATCACGCTCGGACGACCAATCAGGATCGGTTTCGCCAGGCCTAAGGTGATCAGCTCCTGGGTGGCGTGCAGCACGCGCGCCTCTTCCCCTTCCGCCAGCACCACGCGCTTCGCGTCGGCGCGCGCCTGAGAGAAGATCGGCTTCATGAACAGGTTGGTTTTATAGACAAACTCGGTGAGCTTATCGACGTAAGCGTCGAAGTCTTCAATCGGACGCGTCGCCACGCCGGAATCCATCGCCGCTTTTGCCACCGCAGGGGCAATTTTGACAATCAGACGCGGGTCGAACGGTTTTGGAATGATGTAGTCCGGGCCAAAGCTCAGATCCTGATCGCCATAGGCTGAGGCAACCACTTCACTCTGCTCGGCGTGGGCCAGCTCCGCAATGGCGTGAACGGCGGCCAGCTTCATCTCTTCGTTGATCGCCGTCGCGCCGACGTCCAGCGCGCCGCGGAAGATGAACGGGAAGCAGAGCACGTTGTTCACCTGGTTCGGGTAGTCGGAACGCCCGGTGCAGATAATGGCGTCTTCACGCACCGCTTTCGCCAGCGGCGGCAGAATTTCCGGCTCAGGGTTCGCCAGGGCCAGGATCATCGGCGCGCGCGCCATCTTCTTCACCATCTCCTGGGTCAGCACTTTCGGACCCGAGCAGCCGAGGAAGATATCCGCACCGTCAATCACGTCCTCAAGCGTGCGCTTGCCGTCGTCTTCTACCGCATACGCCGCTTTGGTTTCCGCCATGTTCGGCTCGCGATCTTTGTAAATCACGCCCTTGGAGTCGCAGACCACAATGTTGTGTTTCTGCATACCCAGCGCCACCAGCAGGTTCATACAGGCGATGGCCGCGGCGCCAGCGCCGGAGACCACCATGCGCACATCGGAGAGATTTTTCTCTACCACGCGCAGGCCGTTGAGAATGGCGGCGGTGCTGATAATGGCCGTTCCGTGCTGGTCGTCATGGAACACGGGAATGTTCATACGCTCGCGCAGCTTCTGCTCGATATAGAAACATTCCGGCGCTTTGATGTCTTCCAGGTTGATCCCGCCGAAGGTCGGTTCCAGCGCGGCCACCACGTTGATGAATTTGTCAGGATCGAGCTCGTCCACCTCGATATCAAACACGTCGATACCGGCGAATTTCTTGAACAGCACCCCCTTGCCTTCCATCACCGGCTTACCGGCCAGCGCGCCGATGTTACCGAGCCCCAGTACCGCCGTGCCGTTAGAGATCACGGCAACAAGGTTGCCGCGCGCGGTGTATTTATAGGCCGCCAGCGGATCTTTTTCGATCTCCAGACACGGGGCCGCCACGCCCGGCGAGTAGGCCAGCGCCAGATCGCGCTGGGTCGCCAGCGGCTTGGTTGGGGAGACCTGAATTTTGCCCGGGACAGGGAACTCGTGAAAATCGAGGGCACTCTGTTTCAACTGCTCATCCATCTTATTTTTCCTTTCACGTATCGGTCAAAAGGGTGACGAAAACGATCCGGTTGCACACCCTGGTGTGCCGCCTAGTATCGCCTCAGGCCGCCTCCTAAACTTTGAAGGCTGCCAAACTCTCACCATCACACATTAAAAATTGTTATCAATTTATAACAGCCATGTTACCCGTCTCAAAAGCAATGCCTCCCCCGTCTGCTATGCTTTTTTGTTAAGTCCATCATGATTTTCTCAGAAGTGTGAACTAACGCACTCAGCTAACGCTTTTATTTCCAAGGAGTAATCATTTATGAACCAGCTAGACGGCATCAAACAATTCACCACGGTGGTGGCAGACAGCGGCGATATCGAGTCGATTCGCCACTATCAGCCGGAGGATGCGACCACCAACCCTTCGCTACTGCTCAAGGCAGCCGGGCTTACCCATTTTAGTCATCTGATTGATGACGCCATTGCCTACGGAAAACAGCGCGGGAAGACGCAGGAACAGCAGGTCGCCGAAGCCAGCGACAAGCTGGCAGTTAATTTTGGTGCGGAAATTCTTAAAAGCATTCCGGGACGCGTCTCGACCGAAGTTGACGCACGCCTCTCGTTCGATAAAGAAAAGAGCATCAACAAGGCTCGCCGCCTGGTGGAACTCTACCAGGAGCAGGGGATCGATAAATCACGCATTCTGATCAAGCTGGCGTCGACCTGGGAAGGCATCCGCGCGGCAGAGGTGCTGGAAAAAGAGGGAATTCACTGCAACCTGACGCTGCTGTTCTCCTTTGCCCAGGCGCGCGCCTGTGCCGAAGCGGGCGTGTTCCTGGTGTCACCGTTTGTTGGCCGCATCTACGACTGGTACCAGGCGAAACAGCCGATGGATCCGTACGTGGTGGATGAGGACCCGGGCGTGAAATCGGTTCGCAATATCTACGACTACTACAAGCAGCATCGCTACGAAACCATCGTGATGGGGGCCAGCTTCCGCCGTACCGAGCAGATCCTCGCCCTGGCGGGCTGCGACCGCCTGACCATCTCCCCTAACCTGCTCCAGGAGCTACAGGATAAAGAAGAGACGGTCATCCGCAAGCTGATCCCCACCTCTACCGTTCTGCCAAAACCGAAAACCATGACCGAAGCCGAATTCCGCTGGGAGCACAATCAGGACGCCATGGCCGTGGAAAAACTGGCGGAAGGTATCCGCCTGTTCGCTGTCGACCAGCGCAAACTTGAAGATCTTCTCGCTGCCAAACTTTAACCTTGCCACGGAGTGAACTATGTCCCGTAAAGAGCTCGCCAATGCCATCCGCGCCCTCAGCATGGATGCCGTGCAGAAAGCCAATTCTGGCCATCCCGGCGCACCGATGGGCATGGCCGATATTGCCGAAGTGCTGTGGAACGACTTCCTGAAGCACAACCCTAACGATCCCACCTGGTACGATCGTGACCGCTTTATTCTCTCCAACGGCCACGCCTCGATGCTGCTCTACAGCCTGCTGCACCTGTCCGGTTACGATCTGCCGCTTGAGGAGCTAAAAAACTTCCGCCAGCTGCACTCCAAAACCCCGGGGCACCCGGAGATTGGCTATACGCCGGGCGTGGAAACCACCACCGGGCCGCTCGGTCAGGGGCTGGCAAATGCGGTCGGGCTGGCGATTGCCGAGCGTACGCTGGCGGCACAGTTCAACCAGCCGGACCACGAGATTGTCGATCACTACACCTACGTGTTTATGGGTGACGGCTGCCTGATGGAGGGGATTTCCCATGAGGTCTGCTCCCTGGCGGGCACCCTGGGGCTCGGCAAGCTGATTGGCTTCTACGATCACAACGGCATCTCCATCGACGGGGAAACCGAGGGCTGGTTCACCGACGACACGGCAAAACGCTTCGAGGCCTATCACTGGCACGTGGTGCACGAGATCGACGGCCACGATCCTGAGGCGGTGAAAAAAGCGATTCAGGAAGCGCAGAGCGTGAAGGACAAACCGTCCCTGATTATCTGCCGCACGGTTATCGGCTTCGGCTCGCCGAACAAGGCGGGCAAAGAAGAGGCGCACGGCGCGGCGCTGGGTGACGAAGAAGTGGCGCTGACCCGGCAGAAGCTGGGCTGGAAATACCCGCCGTTTGAAATCCCGAAAGAGATCTACCGGGCGTGGGATGCCCGTGAAGACGGTGAGAAAGCCCAGCAGGCCTGGAACGAGAAATTCGCCGCCTACAAAAAAGCGTACCCGGAGCTGGCCGCCGAGTTTTCCCGGCGCATGAGCGGCGGTCTGCCGGAGGACTGGGACGATAAAACCCAGGCGCTGATTGAAAACCTGCAGTCCAACCCGGCAAAAATCGCCACCCGTAAGGCGTCGCAAAACACCCTGAATGCGATTGGCCCTCTCCTTCCTGAGCTGCTGGGCGGCTCGGCGGACCTGGCACCGAGTAACCTGACCATCTGGTCGGGCTCGAAATCGCTGAAGGAGGATATTGCCGGGAACTATATCCACTACGGCGTGCGCGAGTTCGGGATGACCGCGATCGCCAACGGCATCGCCCACCACGGCGGCTTCGTGCCCTACACCGCCACCTTCCTGATGTTCGTCGAGTACGCCCGTAACGCGGCGCGCATGGCAGCGCTGATGAAGGCGCGGCAGATTATGGTCTATACCCACGACTCCATCGGTCTGGGAGAAGACGGCCCCACCCACCAGGCGGTTGAACAGCTGGCGAGCCTGCGTTTAACACCCAACTTCAGCACCTGGCGTCCCTGCGATCAGGTCGAAGCGGCGGTGGGCTGGAAGCTGGCGGTAGAACGCCATAACGGCCCGACGGCGCTGATTCTGTCACGCCAGAACCTGACGCAGATTGAGCGCACGCCGGAGCAGGTGAAAAACATTGCCCGCGGCGGCTATATCCTGAAAGACAGCGGCGGCAAGCCGGACGTGATCCTGATTGCGACCGGTTCCGAGGTGGAAATCACGGTGAAAGCGGCGGAAAAACTGACCGCCGAAGGCCACGCGGTGCGCGTGGTGTCCCTGCCCTCAACGGATATCTTTGACGCCCAGGACGAGGCGTACCGGGAATCGGTGCTGCCCTCTAACGTCGCGGCGCGCGTGGCGGTGGAGGCCGGTATTGCCGACTACTGGTACAAGTATGTCGGGCTCAAAGGGGCGATTGTTGGGATGCGGGGCTACGGTGAGTCCGCCCCTGCCGACAAGCTGTTCCCGTACTTTGGCTTTACCGTTGAGAACGTGGTAGAGAAGGCGCTGAGCGTGATTTAGTGCGGTCTGCGTTGCCGGGTGGCGGCTACGCCTTACCCGGCCTACAAAACCACCAAACCGTAGGCCGGGTAAGCGACAGCGCCACCCGGCAAAAAGCTACCGCGTGATCCACAGCGTGGGCCAGGCGTCTGGCCCATTCCAGTTATCGCAGCTCGGCTCTTCGGCATAACGCACCAGGCGGAAACGCTGGCCGTCAAACCGCCAGCGCGTCTGGATCCCACAATCCCCCATACCGCGCCCCAGCGAGAGCGTGGTCAGCTCACGCGTCTTTTCATCAAAGCTGGCGTTCATCAACTCGATTTCGCTGCTGTCGCTTGACGGCGTAAACGGCAGACGCAGCCTCACGCTGCGGGCAGAGAACGGTTTTTTACGTGACACCAGCCACGCCAGATCGACCGTGTTATAGGCCCCCGCCTCGCAGCTGACGATCAGCAGCGCTTTGTCATCGGTTAACGCGGTGACGCGCACTTCGCGACGGTTAGGATCCAGCGAGCACTGGCTGCTGTTCATCCTGCCGGTACCATAATCCAGCAGATCGTTCAGTTCAGCGTGGGAAAGCGGTGTTGGGGTAGGATTAACGATCGCCACCTTTTTCAGGGCAGGTGCGGGCGGCACGCTTAACGGCGGATCGTCACCTTTCTTGATCCACGCGGTTTCGCTGCCAACGCGCTTTTGCTGGGCATCAATGAACAGCAGCGCGGCTTTCAGACCGGCCAGTGAAATCACCTGCTTACCGCCTCGCAGAGTCAGGGCTTTTCCTTCCTGGATGTTTTTCAGAAAGGCGGTGATGGTGGCCGCATCGTCCGTTTTCAGATGCCAGGGGGTGAGCTGCCAGCGCTGTTTGTCGAGCTTCAGGGGAACATTATCCAGCAGCAGCCGCGGGGCAATATCCGGCTCTTTCACGGAGGGAGTATCAAGACCGCCGAGATCGATACGCAGCGTGGCATCCGTTTTCGCCCCGGCGCTCCGGGTGAGCGTCATGACCAGACCGCGGTGTTCGCCCGTGTTGCGGGCAAGGCAAAAGTTCTGGTTATTGCAGGTCACCTGCCAGTCAGAGAAGGCTTGCTGCGCGGGTGCAGCCCGCACCTGCGGCGCGAGGAGCACACAAAACAGGGAAAATAAAAAGACGCTGTAGCGCATGAATGACACAATCCCGGAACGAAAACGCATAACAGGGCAGTATCTTCGTGTTCCCGCCGGGGTTGCTCAATCGGATTTATCAGATATACCTGAAAAACAGGCTATATCCGTTCGAAAGGGGTATTCATCAGCCCGGTTGTCTGTAAATACTGCAGCAATATCACCGCTTTACCATCCCTGATTTCGCCTGAACGCACCATCTCCAGCGCTCGGGCAAAAGGAAGCTCCAGCACGTCGATATCTTCATCCTCTACGCCACCGCCCCGGTGCGTGCGCTGTGCGTCGCTGTATTCAGCAATGAAGAAATGGACAATTTCCGTCACACCGCCCGGGGACATGTACAGCTCGAAGACCTTTTTGACCTCGCCCACTTCAAAGCCGGTCTCTTCGACGGCCTCTTTGCGGATGCAGACTTCCGGCTCATCGTCATCGAGCAGGCCCGCGCAGGTTTCAATCAGACGTCCGTCAGGATTGCCATTGACCCATGTTGCCACCCTGAACTGACGGATCAGCACCACGCTCTGCTTTTCACGGTTATAGAGCAGAATGGTTGCTCCGTTACCACGGTCATAGACCTCGCGCTTGTGGCGGATCACTTCACCGTTGTTACGTGTAAGATCATAGGTGATGTTACGCAGGACAAAGTAGTTTTCAGAGAGAATTTTGTCTTTGATAACGTCAATTTTCAGGGTCATACGGGCTCCACGGCACAATGAGTCGTCCTATACTACGCCGTGAATCCCGCTTTGTCGTCCGCCGGATTAATGATGTTGTGGTACATCCACTCCCAGCCAGTCGAGTATCCCCTGCGCGGCATGACGCCCTTCCGCCATCGCGGTGACGACCAGATCCGCGCCGCGTACCGCATCGCCCCCGGCGAAGATCTGCGGGTTGGTTGTTTGATAACGGTAGCGGCTCTCGACCGAGGCCACGATCCGCCCCCAGTCATCCGTTTCGACACCCTGCGCCTGCAGCCACGGCATCGCGTGCGGATTAAAGCCAAACGCCATGATGACTGCATCCGCGGCCATCACAAACTCGCTGCCCGCCACCGGAACGGGCCGACGACGCCCCTGCGCATCCGGCTCACCGAGCGCGGTACGCAGCATCCGGATACCGTTGACCTTACCGTTCGGATCCAGCGTCAGCTCAACCGGCTGGACGTTAAACTCAAATGACGCCCCCTCTTCTCTGGCGTTCTGCACCTCTTTCTTCGAGCCCGGCATGTTGGCCTCATCCCGACGATAGGCGCAGGTGACCGTCGCCGCGCCGTGACGTAACGCCGTGCGGACGCAGTCCATCGCGGTATCGCCTCCGCCCAGCACCACCACGTTCAGGCCACGGGTGTCGATGAACGGCTCGCTGGCCGTCGCCTCCAGCCCCATAACATGCCGCGTGTTGCCCACCAGGAAAGGCAGCGCGTCGTAGACCCCTGGCGCATCCTCGTTCGGGATACCCGCCTTCATCGAACGATAGGTACCCACGCCAATAAACAGGGCGTCGTAATCGCTCTTGAGCTGCGACATCGACACGTCCTGGCCCACCTCGCAGTTCAGCTCGAAGCGGATCCCCATCGCGGTAAAGATCTCTCTGCGCCGGGCGAGCAGCGATTTATCGAGCTTAAATGCCGGGATGCCAAAGGTCAGCAAACCGCCGATCTCCGGATGCCGGTCATAGACCGTCACGCTCACGCCGCGGCGCGCCAGCACGTCGGCGCACGCCAGCCCGGCGGGCCCCGCGCCGACAATCGCGACACGTTTACCTGACGGCGTGACGGCGGACATATCCGGCCGCCAGCCCATCGCCAGCGCCCGATCGGAGATGTAGCGCTCGATGTTGCCGATCGTCACGGCCCCCGCCGCGTCACGAAGCGTGCAGGCTCCCTCGCATAACCGGTCCTGCGGGCAGACGCGACCGGTAATTTCAGGTAAACAGTTGGTCTGATGAGAAAGCTCGGCCGCGCCGGTGATATCCCCCGCGTTGAGGCGCTCAATCCACTGCGGGATGTGGTTGTGCAGCGGGCAGGTCCATTCGCAAATGCTGTGCTCTCCGCACTTCAGGCAGCGCGACACCTCGCGGGCGGCCTGTTCGGCCCGGAACGGCAGGTAAATTTCGTTAAAATGGCCCACGCGCTCTGCGCCAGCCAGCTTGTCGGGCTCGCCGCGGGGCAGGGTCGTTTGCATCTGCTGCAGTTTAGTACGCGGCGCGTCCACGCTGACGGCCTCGGCACCATGCCAGGGCTGCGCCTCCAGGCAGGCCGTGCGCTGTCGGCGCGATTTCGCCAGGTTTTCCAGCGCGGCAGGCGTCGCCAGGGTGAGGACATCCGCCGGGCAATTTTCGATACAGGCCGGGCCGTGTGGACGCGTCAGACAGAGATCGCATTTATTCGCCGAGGCCTTCACGCTGCCATTGTCGAGCGGAGTGACGATAATCTCCATCGTGCCAAACGGGCAGGCCACCGCGCAGGCCTTACAGCCGATGCATTTTTGTTGATTCACCTGTACGCTGTCATCGCATTTGCTGATGGCGCCGTTCGGGCAGCTTTGCGCGCAGGGTGCATTTTCGCAATGATGACAGGTCACGGGGTGGCTCTTCTCGCCGGATCTCAGGACCGTGATACGGGGATGAAAATGGCGCTCGCTCAGGGCATGCTGCTCACCGTTGTGCGCCATCACGCAGGCGACTTCGCAGGCGCGACACCCAATGCACTGCTGGCTGTTAGCCATAATAAAACGATTCATAACCACACCTGTTTTTGGTTCAATAACCTTTCTCTTTATAAGAGTATGGTATTTACGCATCACGGTGCGTTCGGGCAATGTTCAAATGCCTGAAGCGCCCAATTATTTCCAGTGAACCTGTGGCAGATCAATTTTATTCAGAGAGCCGTTCAGTGACCGTTAAACGACCCGTTTCCGGAAGCCTTGCCTGGGCTTTCTTTTCGATCATTGCCCTATCCGTACTCAGCAGCACCGTCGCGTTGCTGACGCTGGCCAGCAGCCAGCGCGATGCCGAAGCCATCAACATCGCTGGCTCACTGCGCATGCAGAGCTATCGTCTGGGCTACGAGATGCAGCGCAACAGCCCGTCCCTTTCGGCACATCGCGAGAGCTGGCAACAGACGCTCGGTGCGCCTGCCCTGCAGAAGCTGAACCGCTGGTACGTCCCGGACAATGTGAAAGCACGCTATCAGCAGCTGCATGTGGCCTGGCAGGAGATGGATGCGCATATCGCCCGCGGCGACAGCGCGTGGTACCAACGCAATATTGAGGATTTTGTCGGCTGCATTGATGCCTTTGTGCTCGCCCTCCAGCACTACACCGAACATAAAATTCAAACGGTCACCCTGCTCTCGCTGGCTGGCGCACTCGGGATCCTGCTGCTGACGCTGTTTACCCTGCGACGCATCCGTCGCCAGGTGGTGCTTCCGCTGAATAACCTGGTGGCGGCCAGCGAACGCATTGAGCGCGGCGAGTTTGCCACCCCTGCGCCGGACAGTGCCCTGCCGAACGAGCTGGGGCAGCTTTCGCGCGCCTTTAACCACATGTCGGCCGAGCTCGATACGCTCTACCGTTCGCTCGAGGCCTCGGTTGCGGAAAAGACGCGGCACCTGCACGAAGCCCACCAGCAGCTCGACATGCTGTTCAAGTGCTCGCAGGCGCTCAATACCGGCCAGATAGACAGCCACTGTTTCCGGCATATCCTGCAGATTGTCCATGACTATACGCAGATGAATTATCTGGAACTGCGCACCAGCGACGACTGGCGGCTATGCGAAGGGACGGAGGCTGAGGGTATCCCTCTGCAAAACCTGCCGGTACTGATGCAGGACACGCTCTACGGCGAGCTGCGCTGGCAAAGCGAGGCGGACAGCGTCCCCCTTCCGCTGATGAGAAGCGTGGCGACCATGCTCGGGCGCGGGCTGTACTTTAACCAGGCGCAAAAGCATTACCAGCAGCTGCTGCTGATGGAAGAGCGCGCCACCATTGCCCGAGAGCTGCACGATTCGCTGGCGCAGGTGCTGTCGTATCTGCGCATTCAGCTTGCTCTGCTCAAACGCGCCGTGCCGGAAGAAAATACCCAAGCGCAGGCCATTATCACCGACTTCTCCCGCGAGCTGAACAACGCCTGGCAGCAGCTTCGCGAGCTGCTGACCACCTTCCGCCTGACGCTGAACCATGCGAATTTACCCGCGGCGCTGCAGGAGTCCCTCGATGGGCTGCAGAGCCAGACGCAGGCGAAACTGCATCTCGACTGCCGCCTCTCCTCGCTGGCGCTGGACGCGCAAAAGCAGGTGCATTTGCTGCAGATCGTTCGTGAAGCCGTGCTGAACGCCATTAAGCACGCGCAGGCGAGCGAAATCACCGTCAGCTGCGTGACTGCAGCGGACGGTACACACAGCGTCAGCATTCGCGACAACGGCATCGGGATTGGCGAAGCCAGCGAGCCGCCGGGACATTACGGGCTGAACATCATGCGCGAACGCGCGCAGCGGCTTGGAGGAGTGCTGCACTTTTCACAGCCGCAAAACGGCGGCACGCTGGTCAGCGTGACGTTTCCGGCGCCCACTCCGTTAACGGGTAAATAACGGTAAAGAGGGAAGCGCAGGGAAAAGCGCATGATAATTTACACTATCTCCTTTATTTCTCCACGTTTGACCTGGGCCTTACCGCTAAAGTTATGCGGGCAATAAACAATAATGACGTGCAGCAAAACGAGGTCACACTTTCATGGCGAATTTTTTCATCGATCGCCCCATTTTTGCCTGGGTGCTTGCCATCCTGTTGTGTCTGACAGGCGTCCTGGCGATTACTTCACTTCCCGTTGAGCAATACCCCGACCTGGCACCGCCGAACGTGCGCGTCACCGCAAACTACCCCGGCGCGTCCGCACAGACGCTGGAAAATACCGTGACGCAGGTTATCGAGCAGAACATGACGGGTCTGGATAACCTGATGTACATGTCCTCGCAAAGCAGCGCCACGGGACAGGCGACGGTCACCCTGAGCTTTAAGGCGGGCACCGACCCGGACGAAGCGGTGCAGCAGGTCCAAAACCAGCTGCAGTCGGCCATGCGCAAGCTGCCCCAGGCGGTGCAAAACCAGGGCGTGACCGTGCGTAAAACCGGCGATACCAACATATTGACCATCGCGTTTGTCTCGACAGATGGCTCGATGGATAAACAGGACATCGCGGACTACGTCGCCAGTAATATTCAGGATCCCATCAGCCGGATTAACGGCGTCGGGGATATCGACGCCTACGGCTCACAATACTCCATGCGTATCTGGCTCGATCCCAATAAGCTGAACAGCTACCAGATGACGGCAACCGACGTGACGGATGCTATCAAAGCCCAGAACGCCCAGATTGCCGTAGGGCAACTGGGGGGAACGCCTTCCGTTGATAAGCAAGCCCTGAACGCCACCATTAATTCGCAATCCCTGCTGCAGACGCCGGACCAGTTCCGCAATATCACCCTGCGCGTGAATCAGGACGGGTCGGAAGTGCGTCTCGGCGATGTCGCCACGGTGGAAATGGGGGCGGAGAAATACGACTACCTGAGCCGCTTTAACGGCAATCAGGCCTCCGGTCTGGGGATTAAACTGGCCTCCGGCGCGAACGAAATGGCGACGGCAAAACTGGTGTTAGACCGTCTGGACGAGCTGTCGCAGTATTTCCCGCACGGGCTGGAGTACAAAGTCGCCTATGAAACCACCTCCTTCGTAAAAGCCTCCATTGAAGACGTGGTGAAGACTCTGCTCGAAGCCATCGCGCTGGTGTTCCTGGTCATGTACCTGTTCCTGCAAAACTTCCGCGCGACGCTGATCCCCACCATTGCCGTCCCCGTGGTGCTGCTGGGGACCTTTGCGGTGCTCTACGCCTTCGGGTACAGCATTAATACCCTGACGATGTTTGCGATGGTGCTGGCAATCGGCCTTCTGGTGGATGATGCCATCGTGGTGGTTGAAAACGTCGAGCGCATCATGAGCGAAGAAGGGCTCTCTCCGCGCCAGGCGACGCGCAAGTCCATGGGGCAAATTCAGGGGGCGCTGGTCGGGATTGCGATGGTGCTGTCGGCCGTCTTTATCCCGATGGCCTTCTTTGGCGGCACCACCGGGGCGATTTACCGCCAGTTCTCGATCACCATCGTCTCGGCGATGGTGCTCTCCGTGCTGGTCGCGCTGATCCTCACCCCCGCGCTGTGCGCCACCATTCTGAAACCGCTGCACAAAGGAGAGCATCACGGGCAGAAAGGGTTCTTCGGCTGGTTTAACCGCATGTTCAACCGCAACGCCGCGCGGTATGAATCTGCCGTTGGTCGCGTACTGCACCGCAGCCTGCGCTGGATGATGATTTACGTTGTGCTGCTGGGCGGCATGGTCTGGCTGTTCCTGCACCTGCCCACCTCGTTCCTGCCGATGGAAGACCGGGGGATGTTCACCACCTCGGTGCAGCTTCCGAGCGGCGCAACGCAGCAGCAGACGCTGAAAGTGGTCCAGAAAGTGGAACAGTACTTCTTTACCAAAGAGAAAGACAACGTTGTCTCGGTCTTCTCCACCGTCGGCTCCGGCCCGGGCGGAAACGGACAGAACGTCGCCCGCATGTTTGTCCGCCTGAAGGACTGGGACGAGCGCGATACCCGAACGGGCACCTCGTTTGCCATCATTGAACGTGCGACAAAAGCCTTTGCGCACATCAAAGAGGCGCGCGTCTTTGCCAGCAGTCCGCCGGCGATAAGCGGGCTGGGCAGTTCCGCCGGGTTCGATATGGAGCTGCAGGATCACGCCGGTGCGGGCCACACGGCGCTGATGGCGGCACGCGATAAGCTGTTAGCGCTGGCAGGCAACGATCCCGGCCTGACCCGCGTTCGCCATAACGGCCTCGACGACAGCCCGCAGCTTCAGGTGGATATCGATCAGCGTAAGGCGCAGGCGCTGGGCGTCTCGATCAACGATATCAACGACACCCTGCAAACGGCGTGGGGGTCGAGCTATGTGAATGACTTTATGGATCGCGGCCGCGTGAAAAAAGTGTATGTCCAGTCCGCCGCGCCGTTCCGCATGCTGCCGGATGATATTAACCGCTGGTTTGTCAGAAATAATGCTGGCGGCATGGTGCCGTTCTCCGCCTTTGCCAGTTCGCACTGGGAGAGCGGATCGCCACGCCTGGAACGCTATAACGGCTATTCTGCGGTTGAAATCGTCGGAGAAGCCGCGCCGGGCGTCAGCACCGGTACCGCCATGGACACCATGGAAAAACTGGTGCAACAGCTGCCCGCCGGTTTTGGTCTCGAGTGGACGGCCATGTCTTACCAGGAGCGTCTCTCAGGGGCGCAGGCCCCGGCCCTTTACGCACTCTCGCTGCTGGTGGTCTTCCTCTGCCTTGCCGCCCTGTATGAGAGCTGGTCGGTCCCGTTCTCGGTCATGCTGGTCGTGCCCCTTGGGGTTATCGGTGCGCTGCTCGCGACCTGGATGCGCGGCCTGGAGAACGATGTTTACTTCCAGGTGGGCCTGCTCACCGTCATTGGGCTATCGGCGAAAAACGCCATTCTGATCGTTGAGTTTGCCAACGAGATGAATGCCAAAGGCCACGAGCTGATGGCCGCCACGCTGCACGCTTGCCGTCAGCGCCTGCGTCCAATCCTGATGACGTCACTGGCGTTTATTTTTGGTGTACTTCCGATGGCGACCAGCACTGGCGCAGGTTCCAGCAGCCAGCATGCCGTCGGCACGGGGGTGATGGGCGGCATGATTTCGGCCACCGTTCTGGCCATTTACTTCGTTCCGCTGTTCTTTGTGCTGGTGCGTCGCCGCTTCCCGCTAAAGGAACGTCCTGAGTAAGTGGTTGAAATAAAAAAAGGCGGCTTTATCGGCCGCCTTTTTACTGTGTGATTAATTCACACTATGGTTATTTTACTTATTTTAGTGCTCTTGCAATTCTTACTGAATGTCATTTACGAAGCATGCCTTCGATAAAATCTTTCCAGTTCCCCAGTTCACGTTCAATCATAACAACCTCTCTTATTATTATGCGCATTCTACAAAAACGTACCATCATTGTGAAGACTATTTAACCAATTGCTGTGATTGTACCCTACGTCCTGCGGGGATATATGATAAATATGAACGGAGAGCCCTCAATTTTTTGTGACGGCCAGCAATATTTTGAAATAACCCTACGAACGGGTGAGTTTTATTTTATTTGCTGAGTTTATTGGATTTTTAAAGTTAATGGACATCTATGCTTAAATGATGAAAGAATATTCAGCGTACAGTTGTGAGTCGAATTAAGAAGACGTATTAATCCAGACAATTCCTGAATGTGTTATATTCCACTTAAGGATATATCTTCGAATTTACTGAACATTTAATTATCAGAACATCAAAAGGATTCACCATGGTTGTGATGTACGGCATTAAAAATTGCGACACCATCAAAAAAGCCCGCCGCTGGCTGGACGCTAACAGTGTAGAGTACCGCTTCCACGATTACCGTGCCGACGGGCTCGATGCAGAATTTCTGCATAGCGCTATCCACGAGCTGGGTTGGGAAGCCCTGCTGAACACCCGCGGCACCACCTGGCGTAAACTGGACGACTCTCTGCGCGCCAGCATCACCGATGCCGACAGCGCGGCAAAACTGATGCTCGAGATGCCGGCAATTATCAAACGCCCATTGCTCTGCGCGCCAGGGCAGCCTATGCTGCTGGGTTTCAGTGAAACCCTTTATTCCGACTTTTTTCGTTGAGGTGTAGTTTATGTCATGCCCGGTCATTGAGCTGACTCAGCAGCTTATTCGCCGTCCTTCCCTTAGCCCGGACGACGCAGGTTGTCAGGCTCTTATGATTGAACGCCTGCGTGCCATCGGTTTTACCGTTGAACGCATGGATTTTGGCGATACCCAGAACTTCTGGGCGTGGCGCGGACAGGGCGAAACGCTGGCCTTCGCCGGGCATACTGACGTCGTTCCCGCCGGTGACGCGGATCGCTGGATTAACCCGCCGTTTGAGCCGACCATTCGCGATGGCATGCTGTTTGGTCGCGGCGCGGCAGACATGAAAGGTTCTCTGGCGGCGATGGTCGTGGCGGCAGAGCGCTTTGTGGCGCAGCATCCGAACCACAAAAACCGTCTCGCGTTTTTGATCACCTCCGACGAAGAAGCCAGCGCGCACAACGGCACCGTGAAGGTCGTCGAAGCGCTGATGGCACGCAACGAGCGTCTCGACTACTGCCTGGTCGGTGAGCCGTCCAGCACCGAAGTGGTGGGTGACGTCGTCAAAAACGGACGCCGTGGCTCGCTGACCTGTAACCTGACCATTCACGGTGTGCAGGGCCACGTCGCTTATCCGCATCTGGCCGATAACCCGGTCCACCGCGCCGCGCCAATGCTGAGCGAGCTGGTGGCGATTGAGTGGGATAAGGGCAACGAGTTCTTCCCGCCGACCAGCATGCAGATTGCGAACGTCAAGGCCGGGACCGGCAGCAATAACGTGATCCCGGGGGATTACGTCGTCCAGTTCAACTTCCGCTTCAGCACGGAACTGACCGATGAGATGATCAAGGCGCGTGTTATCGACCTGCTGGAAAAATATCAGCTGCGTTACACCGTGGAGTGGTGGCTTTCCGGCCAGCCGTTCCTGACGCAGCGCGGTAAACTGGTGGATGCGGTGGTGAACGCCATCGAGCACTATAATGAAATTAAGCCACAGCTGCTGACAACGGGTGGCACCTCAGACGGACGCTTTATCGCCCGTATGGGTGCTCAGGTTGTCGAACTGGGGCCAGTGAACGCAACCATTCATAAAATAAATGAGTGTGTCAATGCGGCAGATTTACAACTGCTGGCCCGTATGTATCAACGTATTATGGAGCAAATCGTCGCCTGACGAACGCTCTGAGAGGAATAGCGAATGGATTGGCTTTCAAAGTACTGGTGGGTTCTGGTGTTGGTTTTTCTGGTCGGCGTACTGCTGAACGTGATTAAAGACCTTAAGCGCGTCGACCATAAAAAATTTCTCGCCAACAAGCCGGATCTTCCCCCGCACCGTGATTTCAACGACAAGTGGGACGATGACGACGACTGGCCGAAGAAGGATCAGAAGAAGTAATCGATCCGATTCCCCCTCTCCATGGGAGAGGGGGAAGAATCACATAAACTCAACAATATCATCGTCATCCGGCTTACCGCCGCTGAGCGCTTCATCAAAGTAGTGCTTCGGTACGGTATAGCGCAGATGGTCAAGCGCAAACTGCATGCTGCGGTCGTCAATGGCGTGGCCCAGATCGTCAACGATATCCAGCGTCACATCCCCACCCTCACGCATCAGCGCTTCCTGGGCAGCAACCGCATGCGAGAGCTCAATCACCCGGTCTTCACCGCCGTGGATTAAGTGGATCGTGGTTTGCGTGGTTGCGCTTGTCGGTAACGTCGCAAAACGGCCGTTAAAGGCGATCACCCGTGACACCAGACCCGGCTGCGCCTTTACGCTTTCCAGCGACATGATTGACCCCTGCGAGAAGCCAATCAGCGCGGTCGCTTCGGCTCCTACGCCGCTCTGCTGCTGCCAGTAACGGATGACGTCGATAAAGGCCGGCATGATGGCGTCGATACGCGCCTGACGGTTCTCTTCCGTCACGCCCTGAACCGAGAACCACTGGCGCCCGTTCGGGCCGCATGGCTCTACGCCGCCGATGCTGACAATCAGCGCTTCCGGGAAAACGGGCGCAAACCAGCTGCCAATCTGACCCATATTGACGGCATTATCGCCAACCCCATGAAACAGAAGCAGTAACTGTTTAGCCGGTTTGTCAGGGCTTTGAACAACAAAATGGTCATGTTTCATGGTGGTCTCCTTAATAGATGACCTGGATTCTACGCCTCCCGGCGGGAATGACCATGCCACTTTACTGAAGAAGTCATTGAAAAAATTGCCATTGCAAAATGGCTTCCTTCAACTGCTGGCAGCGGGGATAATCAAGACTTTCAAGCGCTTGCGCGGTTTCAGAGCGCAGCTTTGCCAGCAACGCTTTTCGCCCGAGCTCATCCGTTTTTCCTGCTAGCTTCCCCCGCAGGGCCGGAAGCGGCATATCAACATTGAGCAACAACCGCGTCAGCGCGGCAACCGAGGTTGAAAACGCGCGATGGGCAAAAGCAAACCCCGCCAGCTCCCGCCAGTCATCACTATTAAGGGTAGCTTCCCAGCCGTCTTCCACCGGGATCTTTTCACCGTTCCAGGCCGACAGGACGCGCATATCCCGGCATAAACGGTGATGTTCCTGCGCGCACAGCCGACGCCCGGCCTCGCTCAGCGGCAGCAGCGCCATCGCCGTGTAGCAGCCGCTGCTGGCTTCCCGATGGCTCCCCATCCGCACCAGCACAAACCCGCACCGCTGCCAGAAACGCCACAGCTCGTCGGTATAACCGAAACTCACCGACAGATAATCTTCCCCGCTGGCGCTAAGGATAAGCCGTTGCCCGATGCCTTCCCGCTGGCGCAGGGGGTGAACCGCAATGCGGCTAACCCGTCGCCCTTTCAGCGTCGCCGCGAGCGGAGAGCCGCCGTGCGCCGCCAGCGACTGCGCCACGAGATTCCCGCGTGGACGCCGGTATCCCGCCCACACGGCGCGGCTAAGTTCCGGTGACAACCCGCCCTCTTCCACCAGCCAGAGCGCGCCTGCAATATCAGCCCCCGTCTCTGCAACAGCAAAGTGCTGGCCGGGCGCGTCCATCATCCGGCGTAAATCGAGTGGTGACGTGCGGTAGTGTGCAGCACACAGCAGTTCATAAACGCTTGCCGCGCGTGCCGGGTCGCTCTCCCACATCCGCGGCGCCAGCGGCGTTATACGAACCTCACCTTCCGGTTTGCGATCGATAAGCGCATCATCAAATAACAGAGCATTTGCCACGAACCGCTCAAGCGGACATCCGGCGGCCCAGCGAATGGGGGTCGATAAGGCATAATGCCGCAGTCCGCTGAAACGGGCGCAGAACTTCAGCAGGAATCCCCTGCCCGTCCCTTCATAGCCCTGCACCGTGGTGGTTAATAATACGCGCGAAAAGCGCGTCACCAGCTTCTCCAGCAGCGGGCCCGGGATGGCAGCCGCTTCATCGACAATCAGCCAGTCGGCCTGCAGCGTGGAGGCCAGCAGCGCATCCGGGGCCATAAAGTGGAAATGCTCGCCCGCAAAGCGCGCAATGACATCCGTTGCCCCTTTAGCCGGTGCCGTGACCACCGCACTCCCCTGAATGCTATTGAGCAGCATCCCCGCCAGCGCTGACTTTCCTCGCCCGCGCGGTGCCGTTACGGCAGCGATGCCCGCAGGCATGGTCAGAAGCGCGTCGAGGATCTCCGCCTGCTCGCGCTGCGGTGCGCCGCTGGCAGGCTGCCAGGCGGGTAAATCCGGCGCAACGGGAACGGACAAAGGACGATGCTGTTGCCAGACAATCGCATCCGAATCGGCGGCAAGCGTCCGGCAGAAGTGGTGCACAAAGTGTGGAGTGGCGATCGGCTCCGCGCTGTCGCTCCAGCGCAAAGAATCGCTGTCTGGCCTGTCGGCCCAGTCAGCAAGCGGAGGAACCAGCAGCACCAGGAGGCTTCCGGCGCGCAGCGTCCCGCTGAGCGCGGCGAAGGCTGAGACGTCAAACCCGGCGCGCGCGTCAAAAACGGCGTGAAGGTATTCGCGTCCCAGCAGTCCGCTGAGGGTTTTTGAGGGATTGTCATCCAGCCACAGCCAGTCTCCCGGCAGGGCATTACGCAGGTCAGTCGCCTGACTCAACGTCCACTGCGCCTCACCGCTGAGCACCACCAGCCGACGATGGCCGGTGCGCTCAAGCTCGCGTATCAGCTGTTCAAACGCCAGCATTACATCGCTTTGCCGAAGGTATTACACTGCGCCGGGTCGCCGCTGTCGAAACCGCGTTTAAACCAGCTGTAGCGCTGCTGCGAAGTACCGTGAGTGAAGCTGTCCGGCACGACGCGCCCCTGGCTCTGCTGCTGAAGACGGTCGTCACCGATCGCCTGAGCGGCATTCAGCGCCTCCTCAAGATCGCCGGATTCCAGCACGCTCTGCTGCTGCATGCTGTGGCCCCAGACGCCCGCGAAGCAGTCCGCCTGCAGCTCCATTTTAACGGACAGGCGGTTCACGTCAGCCTGCGACGCATTTTGCTGCAGCTGGCGCACTTTTGGCTCAATCCCCAGCAGCTTTTGCACGTGATGGCCGACTTCATGCGCGATCACGTAGCCCTGGGCAAAATCGCCGTCAGCGCCAAGCTTGCGTTTCATGTCATCGTAAAAGGAGAGATCGATATAGACGGTGCCGTCCGCCGGGCAGTAGAACGGCCCCATCACGGACTGTCCGGTGCCGCATCCGGTGCGGGTTGCGCCCCGGTACATCACCAGCTTCGGCTGCTGGTAGGTACGCCCCATCTTCTCAAACAGCTGACCCCAGGTGTCTTCCGTTGTGGCGAGGATCACGGAGGTAAATTTGGCCGCTTCATCTTCATTCGGGCTGATGGAGCGCTGAGAATGCTGCTGCTGTTGCAGCGGCTGACCGGTCATTAACCCGGTGAGATCGACGCCGTAATAGCCCGCGACCAGCACCACTATCAGCAGAATGATACCGCCCTTGCCGCTGGGTAAGCGGAAGCCGGGTCCGCCCATGGAAGGACCGCCGCCGCCATCACTGCGTCTGTCTTCTACATTGTCACTTTCACGACGCCCTTGCCAGCGCATAACCACCTCTAACTATTCCATTTATAATAGCTATGATCGTAGGCGGTTAACGGCAAGATTACCATAGGAAACAAAGGTAAGACGCCAAAGGATGCGAACATCCTTTGGCAAGTGAGGGAGTTAGTCGAGCTTAACGCCTAAACGGTGAGCAACCGCTTCGTACGCTTCAATCAGGCCACCCAGGCTCTGACGGAAGCGGTCTTTGTCCATTTTATCCAGGGTTTCTTTGTCCCACAGGCGGCTACCGTCCGGTGAGAACTCATCGCCCAGCACCACTTCGCCTTTGAACAGACCAAACTCCAGCTTAAAGTCGACGAGGATCAGGCCCGCGTCATCAAACAATTTTTTCAGCACGTCGTTGGCTTTGTAGGTCAGCTCTTTCATGCGCGCCAGGTTCTCTTTGTTCACCCAGCCGAAGGTTTCGCAGTAGGAATCATTGACCATCGGGTCGTGCATGGCGTCGTTTTTCAGGAACAGATCGAACAGCGGTGGATTCAGTTCGATACCTTCTTCAATGCCCAGACGCTTCACCAGGGAGCCCGCCGCGCGGTTACGAATAACGCACTCAACCGGAACCATATCCAGTTTTTTCACCAGACATTCCGTATCGGACAGCAACGCTTCCATCTGAGTCGGGATACCCGCTTCGGCCAGTTTGGTCATAATGAAGTGGTTGAACTTGTTGTTCACCATGCCTTTACGATCGAACTGCTCAATGCGCGCGCCATCCCCTGCTGACGTATCATTGCGGAACTCGAGCACCAACAGATCCGGGTTTTCCGTGCTGTATACGGTCTTCGCTTTGCCACGATACAACTCAGCTTGCTTCTGCATCTTCATTACTCCTGGTGTGATGATTTGTGTTCAAAACTGGGGATATTATGCCACGCACACGTTTGCGTAGCACGAAAATAAAAAGGGCTGGATTCACCAGCCCTCGTATTTATTTGCTGAATGCTGCCTGGAAGACAGCGACCAGCGCATCGTTCTGCGACTGGGTCAGCGTGTGACCTTTTGGATCGATAAACTGCAGGCTACTGCGGTTATCAAGGTCACCGACCTGAATCTTGTAGTCACCGGAGGCAAGCTGAGGATCTTTCGCGCCCAGTTCCTGCCACGCGCTGTCGGAGAGCGGCTTATAGGTTGCCGTCATGCTGCCGGTTGAGCGGGTGCTGTCGGTCACTTTCATGCCCACTTTTTCCAGCGTCGCTGGCAGACGCTGCCAGGTCTGGTTAAACGGTGCACGCACCACCAGCATTGGCAGGCCGGTATCATCCGCGCCGCTCTGGACATCGAAGGTCACACCGTTGCGGCTCTGCGCGGCGTTGGCAGCATCGGTCGCGTTTTTATCCAGGCCTGCGGCAATCACGTTCAGCATTTCGGTGCTGTAACGCTGCAGGGATGCGGCATCCGCAACCGGTTTACCCGCCTGCTCCAGGTTCAACAGCTTAACGTTAACCGCCTGCTGATAACCCTGTGGTTTAACGGAGACTTGATAACGACCGCGGTACTGCTGGTCTTCATCCAGACGGTTCCATTCGATCCAGTCGGTGGTTAACGTCTGGCTGGCATCATCGCGTTTATCGATGGTGTAGTTCTTCGCCTGAATGACGCTGACAACCTGCGGCCACAGGGTGCTACCGCGCGCGCTCTCAACCATCAGAGACGCCGTATCACCGGTGAACTGGGTACGCGCCCCGCTCACCAGCGCCAGAGGCTGTGCTGGTGGACGAATATCAAGCGCTTTACCGACCAGGCCGCTGCCGTTGGTCACGGGAATATTATAATCGCCGTTCTGAATCGGCAGGATCATACCAGCCGGTGCGTGAAGTTCAGCAAGCGGGGTCGCATCCAGATAGGATTCATCACCGCTCACCTGGCGCTTGTAGCGCGAGTCTGAACTACAGGCAGCGAGCAGCATAACAAGCGAAACACTCGCAACCTTCGCCAGGCGCGACTTCTGTACTGAATAAGCCATCAAATCTCCCTAAACTTTACAGCAAACCGGCATGCTTCAGCGCTGCCCTGACGATATCACGACCGTGGTCGGTAATCGGTGTCATTGGCAGACGCAGCGTGTCGGTTGCTACAAGCCCCAACTCCTTACATGCCCATTTCACTGGGATCGGATTGGGTTCGACAAATAATTTATTGTGCAGCGGCATCAGACGCTGATTTATGACACGCGCTTCATCAAAGTGACCGGCCGCGGCCAGTTTGCACATTTCAGCCATATCGCGCGCCGCAACGTTTGCCGTTACGGAGATCACGCCATGGCCACCGAGCTGCATAAAGTCCAGCGCGGTCGCATCATCACCGCTCAACAGGATAAAGTCGTCTGAAACCAGCTCTTTGATCTGATGAACGCGGCTTAAGTTCCCTGTCGCCTCTTTAATACCGATAATATTTTTGACTTCCGAGAGACGACCAACGGTTTCCGGCAGCATATCGCAACCGGTACGGGACGGCACATTATACAGAATTTGTGGCAAGTCAGTATGTTCAGCGATGGCTTTGAAGTGCTGGAACAAACCTTCCTGAGTAGGACGGTTGTAGTAAGGGGTCACCGTCAGACAGCCGACAATGCCGCTGTCGTTAAAACGTTTAGTCAGGCTGATCGCTTCTGCGGTGGCATTCGCGCCTGTGCCCGCGATGACCGGAATACGTCCGTCAGCCAGTTCCAGGGTCAGCATAACCACATCGCCGTGCTCGTCGTGGCTCAGCGTTGCAGATTCACCGGTAGTCCCTACCGAAACGATCGCCGAGGTTCCATTGGCGACATGGTAATCAATCAGCTTCTTCATGCTAGACCGGCAGACGTTACCTTTTTCATCCATCGGTGTTACAAGCGCGACAATACTTCCCGTGAACATGAGCCATCCTCTGTGCGAACAAGAGTCTCAATGGTACGTTTGGAACTGTAATAAAAGCAAGCGACCTGAGGCCCTCAGGCGGTTGTATGCATGTTTTTTTTATGCTTTCCTTAGGAAGACTTAACCATGCAAAGGAAGAACAGGTTTGACAACCTCATCACAACATTACCTGGTTATCACTGCGCTGGGTGCCGACAGGCCGGGTATCGTGAACACCATCACCCGCCACGTAAGCAGTTGCGGCTGTAATATTGAAGACAGCCGTTTGGCCATGCTCGGCGAAGAGTTCACATTCATTATGTTGCTTTCAGGGACATGGAACGCCATCACGTTGATTGAATCGACCCTGCCGCTGAAAGGTGCCGAGCTGGACTTGCTGATCGTCATGAAGCGCACCACCGCGCGCCCTCGCCCGGCCATGCCTTCTACCGTCTGGGTGCAGGTTGAAGTGCCTGATTCTCCACATCTGATTGAGCGCTTCACCGCGCTGTTTGACAGCCATCAGATGAACATCGCCGAGCTCGTTTCCCGCACACAGCCGGGCGACGCAAGCACGGTTCCCACGCTCTTTATTCAAATTACCGCGCACAGTCCTGCGTCACAGGATGCGTCAAATATCGAGCAAGCGTTCAAAGCCCTCTGTACAGAATTAAACGCGCAGGGCAGTATAAGCGTCGTCAATTATTCGCAGCACGAACAGGATGGAGTTGAGTAATGAATCCACTGAAAGCCGGTGACATCGCACCGAAATTTAGCTTACCGGATCAAGACGGCGAGCAAGTAAATTTGACCGACTTCCAGGGACAGCGTGTTCTGGTCTATTTCTACCCGAAAGCCATGACCCCCGGCTGCACCGTACAGGCCTGCGGCTTACGCGATAACATGGATGAGTTGAAAAAAGTCGGCGTGGAAGTGCTGGGTATCAGCACCGATAAACCAGAAAAGCTGTCACGATTTGCTGAAAAAGAGCTGCTGAACTTCACGCTGCTTTCTGACGAAGATCATCAGGTATGCGAGCAGTTCGGCGTCTGGGGCGAGAAGACGTTTATGGGTAAAACCTACGACGGTATTCACCGCATCAGCTTCCTGATTGACGCCGACGGTAAAGTTGAACACGTGTTTGACGACTTCAAAACCAGCAACCACCACGACGTGGTGTTGAACTGGCTGAAAGAAAGTGCCTGAAAGTGAGTGTCGGGTGGCGGCTTCGCCTTACCCGACCTACAAGGATAAATAGGCCGGGTAAGCGCAGCGCCACCCGGCAAAACTTACTGCTCTTCTACCGCCGGCACATCCGGCCACGCGTGGACGACCGCTTTAATCAGCGTCGCCAGCGGAATGGCGAAGAACACGCCCCAGAATCCCCACAGCCCGCCGAAAATCACCACCGATAAGATAATCACCAGCGGATGCAGGTTCACCGCTTCGGAGAACAGCACCGGTACAAGCAGGTTACCGTCCAGCCCCTGAATAATCAGATACACCGCGAAGCAGCTCCAGAACTCGGTACCCAGCCCAAACTGGAACAACGCCACGCCAACCACCGGAATGGTCACCACAAACGCGCCGATGTAGGGGATCAAAACCGAAAATCCGACCAGCACGGCCAGCAGCAGCGAGTAGTTCAGGCCGAAAATCAGGAAGCCAATCCAGGTGGCGCCCCCCACCACAATCATCTCCAGCACCTTGCCGCGTATGTAGTTGGTGATCTGCTGGTTCATCTCTTCCCAGACCTGCCCCGCCAGCCCGCGGTTGCGCGGCAGAATACGGCGTACGGCGTTGAGCATCTGGTCTTTATCTTTCACCAGGAAGAAGACCATCAGCGGCACCAGCACGAGGTAGACCGCCAGCGTCAGCAGTCCGACCAGGGACGCCAGAGAGTACTTCACCACCGAATCGCCCATCGTCATGATGCGGGCGCGCATATTTTCGGCCATCGCGTCGATAATCCCGGCATCCATCAGCGCAGGATAACGGCGCGGCAGCGTGGCGGCGAAATCAGAAAGCTTATTCAGCATGCCGGGCATATCGCGGATCAGGTTAATTCCCTGTTGCCAGGCTACCGGCATCACCACAAAGGCCATCAACAGCAGGATGCCGACAAACAGCACCAGCACGATGCTGGTCGCCCAGCGGCGGGAACACCCAATATTTTCCAGGCGCGCCGTTGGCCACTCCAGCAGGTACGCCAGCACAATCGCTACCAGCAGAGGGGCGAGCAGGCCGCTGAAGAAGAACAGGATACCGAACCCGGCGACCAGAATAACCAACAAAGCAATGGCTTCCGGGTCGCTGAACCGACGCCGGTACCACTGCATTAACATTTCGAGCATACAACCCTTCCCTGAATCGAATGGCGGGAGTGAGACGGTGAATTGTATCTAACTGTCACAAAAAAGACTTTCGCTTTTTGTATCCCGATCGCAATCCGCAAAAGCCTGATGAATGGGATTTTCTTCATGCTACAACACGGCTACACTCGCAGGGCAGCAGAGATGAACGATATGCCGGTTCATCGGTCAAACTAGCACATCTAACATACAGGACAGTGGTTATGTTCAGGCAGTTGAGAAAAACACTGGTTGCAACACTGATTGCCGCGGTGACGGTCGGTCAGGTGTTGCCCGCTTTTGCTGACTCGTCCGATACATTGCCGGACATGGGCACCACGGCAGGAAGCACGCTATCTATTGGGCAAGAGATGCAAATGGGCGACTACTATGTTCGCCAGCTGCGCGGCAGCGCCCCGCTGATTAACGACCCTTTGCTGGTACAGTACATAAACGGGCTGGGAATGCGCCTGGTAGCGCACGCCGACTCGGTAAAAACCCCCTTCCATTTCTATTTAATCAATAATGACGAAATCAACGCCTTCGCCTTCTTTGGCGGTAACGTGGTGCTGCATTCGGCGTTATTCCGTTATTCGGACAACGAAAGCCAGCTGGCCTCGGTCATGGCGCACGAAATTTCGCACGTCACCCAGCGGCACCTGGCGCGTGCGATGGAAGACCAGAAACGTAACGCTCCCCTCACCTGGGTGGGCGCACTGGGTTCCATTCTGCTGGCGATGGCCAGCCCGCAGGCCGGGATGGCGGCGCTGACCGGTACGCTGGCCGGGACGCGCCAGGGGATGATCAGCTTTACCCAACAAAACGAGCAGGAAGCGGACCGTATCGGCATCCAGGTGTTACAGCGCTCAGGCTTTGACCCGCAGGCCATGCCGAGCTTCCTCGAAAAACTGCTCGATCAGGCGCGTTATTCTTCCCGTCCACCGGAAATTTTGCTCACGCACCCGCTGCCTGAAAGCCGTCTGTCGGACGCGCGTAACCGTGCCAACCAGATGCGCCCGGTCGTGGTCCAGTCTTCGCAGGATTTCTACATGGCGAAAGTGAGAACGCTGGGGATGTACAATTCCGGGCGTAACCAGCTCACCAGCGACCTGCTGGATGCCCTGGCGAAAGGCAACGTGCGTGAGAAAAACGCCGCGCAGTATGGTCAGGCGCTCCAGGCGATGGAAGCCAGCAAATACGACGAGGCGCGTAAAGCGCTGCAACCGCTTCTGGCTGCCGACCCGAACAACCCGTGGTACCTCGATCTGTCGACGGATATCGATCTGGGGCAGAAGAAGCCTGCCGATGCGATTAACCGCCTGAAAGGGGCGAAAGACGTCCGCACCAACCCGGTGCTGCAGCTTAACCTGGCGAACGCTTACCTGCAGGGCGGCCAGCCGGGTGAAGCGGCGACCATCCTGAACCGTTACACCTTTAACAATAAAGACGATCAAAACGGCTGGGATCTGCTCGCTCAGGCGGAAGCCCAGCTTGGCAACCGCGACCAGGAGCTCGCGGCGCGTGCCGAAGGCTTTGCCCTGGTGGGCCGCCTCGATCAGGCCATTTCCGCGCTCAGCAGCGCCAGCTCGCAGGTCAAACTCGGCAGCCTCCAGCAGGCCCGATACGACGCGCGTATCGATCAGCTTCGCGGCCTGCAGCAGCGCTTCAAGCCGTACGAGAAGATGTAATCAAGGAGAATTCACGTCATGACAGACGCCGTAAAAATTTATCACAACCCGCGCTGCTCCAAGAGCCGCGATACCCTGAGCCTGTTGAAGTCTAACGGCGTGGAGCCGGAGGTGGTGCTGTACCTCGACACCCCACCGGACGCGCAAACCCTCCGCCAGCTGCTGCATATGCTGGGCATGGGCAGTGCACGGGATCTGATGCGCAAGAAAGAAGATCTGTATACGTCGCTTAACCTGAATGACGACCGTCTCTCCGAGGATCGGCTGATACAGGCGATGGTTGAAAATCCAAAGCTGATTGAGCGCCCGATTGTGGTGGCGAACGGCCAGGCGCGCATTGGACGCCCGCCGGAAGACGTGCTCGAGATCCTCTGATGGTTTCGCCCGGTGGCGCTGCGCTTACCGGGCCTACGGGTGCCATATGTAGGCCGGGTAAGGCGCAGCCGGCACCCGGCACAACTATAGCTTCAGAATATCTTTCACAAACGGAATGGTCAGCTTGCGCTGGGCGGTAATCGAGGCACGATCGAGCTGATCCAGCGTGTCGAACAGCGTGCGCATTTCGCGGTCCAGCCGCTTCAGCAGGAAACGGCCCACGTCTTCCGGCAGCTCAAACCCACGCTGCTTTGCACGCAGCTGTAGCGCCTGAAGCTTATCTTCATCCGACAGCGGCTGGAGCTTGTAGATTTGTCCCCAGTCCAGGCGAGACGCCAGATCCGGCAGGCCCAGATTCAGCTGTCGTGGTGGGCGATCGCCAGTGATCAGCAGTCGGGTTTTGCCCGATTCCAGAATGCGGTTGTAGAGGTTAAAGATCGCCATTTCCCACGGCTCATCCCCCGCCACGCATTCGATGTTATCGATGCAGACCAGGGAAAGATGTTCCATCCCCTCCAGCACCTCAGGCACGAACCAGGTTCGTTTATCCAGCGGCACATAGCCTACCGCATCACCGCGCGCCGAAAGCTCCGCACAGGCGGCATGCAGCAGATGGCTGCGCCCCGCACCTTCGCGTGACCAGATATAGATGTATCCGCTGTGTTCCTGACGCAGCACGTTTTGCAGTGCAGCCAGTAAAGAGGGGTTATCACCCGGCCAGAAACTTGCAAACGTTTCGTCGTCAGGGAGATAGAGTGGCAGAGAGAGCTGTGCCGGTCCGTTCAGAAGTACCTCAACCAGATCTGACATAAAATCGGCATGGAGTTTAACACGGAACCTGCAAGGAGAGAACCGGGCGGATCGTCCGCCCGGTTAAAGGATCACTGTGACGCTTTTTCGCTTTCGTCAGCGTCCAGCACCACCTCTTCCGGGCGGATCACGGAGATCAGCTTGAAAATGAGGCTCAGGCCCACGCCGACGATGGTCGCCAGCGCCATGCCTTTCAGCTCGGCCGCCCCGATGTGCACCTTCGCGCCGCTCACGCCGATAATCAGGATCACCGACGTCAGGATCAGGTTCTGCGCTTTGCTGTAATCCACTTTGGATTCAATCAGCACGCGAATACCGGAGGCACCGATTACCCCGTACAGCAGCAGAGACACGCCGCCCATCACCGGCACCGGGATGATCTGAATCGCTGCCGCCAGCTTGCCGACGCAGGAGAGCAGAATGGCGATGATCGCCGCGCCGCCGATAACCCAGGTACTGTAGACGCGGGTAATCGCCATCACGCCGATATTTTCACCGTAGGTGGTGTTTGGCGTAGATCCAAAGAAACCGGAAATGATGGTGGAGAAACCGTTCGCAAACATGGAACGGTGCAGGCCCGGGTCGCGGATCAGGTCACGTTTGACAATGTTTGCCGTCACCACCAGGTGGCCGACGTGCTCTGCAATCACCACCAGCGCTGCAGGCAGAATGGTGAAAATCGCAAACCATTCGAAGCGCGGCGTATAGAAGGTAGGCAGCGCGAACCAGTGCGCCTGCGCAATCGGGGTGGTATCCACCACGCCCATCATAAAGGAGAGCGCATAGCCCGCCAGCACGCCGATCAGGATCGGGATAATCGCCATAAAGCCGCGGAACAGCACGGAACCAAAGACCGTTACGCCCAGCGTCACCAGCGAGATGATAATGGTTTTGGAATCCGGCGACTGGCCGTCTGCTGGCAGCAGGCCGGCCATGTTCGCCGCCACGCCCGCCAGCTCAAGACCGATGACGGCCACGATGGCGCCCATCGCCGCAGGGGGGAACATCACGTCCAGCCAGCCGGTACCGGCTTTCTTCACGATGAAGGAGACCAGGCAGAACAGCACGCCACACATGATAAAGCCGCCCAGCGCGACCTCATAGCCCAGCGGCAGCAACAATAACACCGGAGAGATAAAGGCGAAGCTCGACCCGAGATATGCCGGGATTTTGCCTTTACAGATAAAGAGATACAGCAGCGTACCGATGCCGTTGAACAGCAGTACGGTAGCCGGGTTAATGTGGAACAGGATTGGCACCAGCACGGTTGCGCCAAACATGGCGAACAGGTGCTGCAAACTAAGCGGGATAGTCTGTAAAAGCGGCGGTCTTTCACTCACCCCGATAGCACGGCGCGTCATAGTGTTTTCCTCTGAGTAGTATCGTTGTTGGTGTTTTATTCAAAAAAAAGCCGACTATCAAAGTCGGCTTATTTATCGTTATTCGATTATTTCGTACCAAAGATCTTATCGCCGGCATCGCCGAGCCCCGGGATGATGTACCCGTGCTCGTTCAGGCCCTGGTCGATAGAGGCGGTATACAGCTCAACGTCCGGGTGCGCTTTTTCCAGTGCCGCGATCCCTTCCGGTGCCGCAACCAGCACCAGCACTTTAATGCTGCTGCAGCCCGCTTTTTTCAGCAGGTCGATAGTGGCAATCATTGAACCGCCGGTTGCCAGCATCGGGTCAACCACCAGCGCCATACGCTCGTCGATGTTGGACACCAGCTTCTGGAAGTAAGGAACTGGCTCGAGGGTTTCTTCGTTACGGTAGATCCCCACCACGCTGATGCGCGCGCTTGGCACATGCTCCAGCACGCCTTCCATCATGCCGAGACCGGCACGCAGGATTGGCACAACGGTAATTTTCTTACCTTTGATCTGCTCAACCTGCACCGGGCCGTTCCAGCCTTCGATGGTGACTTTTTCTGTCTCCAGATCGGAGGTCGCTTCGTAAGTCAGCAGGCTGCCGACTTCAGAGGCCAGTTCGCGAAAACGCTTCGTGCTGATGTCATGCTCACGCATCAGGCCCAACTTGTGTTTAACGAGTGGGTGTTTCACTTCCACAATCTTCATTCTCTTTCTCCTCTGAATGGCATCCGCAAAAAAATCGCGGGATTATACCGCTTTTTTCGGATTGCGCCATACCCATGTTGCTTGACAGGGATCAAGCAAAGACAAAAAACCGGAGACAGGTCTCCGGCTTAAGTGCGAGGTTTTGCCCGGTGGCGCTACGCTTACGCGGGCCTACGTGTAGTGTAGGTCGGGTAAGCGTTAGCGCCACCCGACAATTACAGGTTATCGCCGTTGCTCGCAATCACCTGCTTATACCAGTCGAACGACTTTTTCTTGCTGCGGTTCAGCGTGCCGTTGCCTTCATTGTCTTTATCGACAAAGATAAAGCCGTAGCGTTTTTTCATTTCACCGGTACCGGCAGACACCAGGTCGATACAGCCCCACGGGGTATAGCCCATCAGATCGACGCCATCCTCCACCACCGCTTTTTTCATCTCGCGGATGTGGGCGGCCAGGTAGTCAATGCGGTACTGGTCGTTCACCGTGCCGTCGCTCTCCTGCACGTCGATTGCGCCAAAGCCGTTTTCAACGATAAACAGCGGCAGCTGGTAGTGATCCCAGAACCAGTTGAGGGAGTAGCGCAGCCCCACCGGGTCAATCTGCCACCCCCAGTCGGATTTCTGCACGTACGGGTTGGAGACCAGGCTCTTGCTTTCGTCATAGTCCAGCTGCGGGTTGTCCGCCGTCGCCTTGGTGGCGAAGGACATATAATAGCTAAACCCGATGTAATCCACGCAGCCCTGCGTCAGCGCGACTTTATCCTCTTCGGTGATATCCAGCGCGAAGCCGCGACGTTCAAAGTAGTTGAGCAGATGCTGCGGATACTTGCCGCGCACATGGACGTCGGTGAACCAGTAGCGGCGGTGCATGGCGTTCATCGCCATCATCATGTCGTCCGGCGCGCAGGTCAGCGGGTAGATGGGGCACATGGCAATCATGCAGCCGATCTGCAGGGACGGGTTAATCTCGCGCCCCGCCCTCACCGCCAGGGCGCTGGCCACCAGTTCATAGTGCGCGGCCTGGAACATCACCGGCTCACGATCTTCACCCGGCGCGTACTTCAGCCCGGAGTTGGTAAACGGCGCAAAATCTTCATGGAAGTTGGCCTGGTTGTTGATCTCGTTAAAGGTCATCCAGTACTTCACTTTATGCTGATAGCGCTGGAAAACCACTTTCGCAAAACGAACGAAGAAGTCGATCAGCTTACGGTTGCGCCAGCCGCCGTATTCCGTGACCAGGTGGAAAGGCATCTCGAAGTGGGAAAGCGTAATCACCGGTTCGATGCCGTACTTCAGGCACTCGTCGAACAGATCGTCATAGAATTTCAGACCGGCCTCGTTCGGCTCAAGCTCGTCACCTTTCGGAAAGATACGCGTCCAGGCGATGGAGGTACGGAAGCATTTGAACCCCATCTCGGCAAAGAGTTTGATGTCTTCTTTATAGCGGTGGTAGAAATCGATGGCTTCATGGTTAGGGTAATTTTTCCCCTCAAGCACGCCGTTGGTGATTTCGCGCGGTACGCCGTGCGCGCCCGCCGTCATCACATCGGCAACGCTAACGCCCTTGCCGCCCTCTTTCCAGCCGCCCTCAAGCTGATGCGCCGCAACGGCACCACCCCACAGAAAATCTGCTTTAAATCCTGACATTTGCTTTCCCTCATTCTGCGTTATTTTCTGCAAAAACAATTACAGAAACCGGTTTCAGTTCGATGATGTGCAAAGGGGATAGCCGTTGCAAGCAGAACGCCGAAACCGGTTTCATTTTCGTGAACAGAGTCAAGTTTGTCGCCCTGCCTAAGCCAGAGAGAAAAAAAGATCCCCGCACCGAGAATAGGCTCGCAAACGTTTGCCTGGACTGTTAGAATTGCGCCGATTTTTCTTACTAGCTATGCAATCGCGTGGGGACTTGAGCCGTGACCAACAAAACTTCTCTCAGCTACAAAGATGCCGGTGTTGATATTGACGCAGGTAATGCGCTGGTTGACCGAATCAAAGGTGTGGTGAAAAAAACCCGCCGCCCGGAAGTGATGGGTGGTCTGGGTGGATTCGGCGCACTGTGCGCGCTGCCGCAAAAATATCGTGAACCTGTTCTGGTCTCGGGTACTGACGGTGTAGGCACCAAGCTGCGCCTGGCGATGGATTTAAAACGTCACGACACGATCGGTATCGATCTGGTCGCGATGTGTGTGAATGACCTGGTGGTTCAGGGCGCAGAGCCGCTGTTCTTCCTCGATTACTACGCGACCGGCAAACTGGACGTGGATACCGCGGCCAGCGTCATTAACGGTATCGCCGAAGGCTGTCTGCAGTCCGGCTGTGCGCTGGTCGGCGGCGAAACCGCTGAAATGCCGGGTATGTATCACGGCGAAGATTATGACGTCGCGGGCTTCTGCGTCGGCGTAGTAGAAAAATCAGAAATTATCGACGGCAGCAAAGTGGCGGATGGTGATGTGCTGATCGCGCTGGCCTCCAGCGGCCCACACTCCAACGGCTACTCTCTGGTGCGTAAAATTCTCGAAGTGAGCGGCTGCGACCCGCTGACCACCGAGCTTGACGGTAAACCGCTGGCAGACCACCTGCTGGCGCCAACCCGCATCTACGTTAAAAACGTGCTGGAACTGATTGAGAACGTTGACGTGCACGCTATCGCCCACCTGACCGGCGGCGGCTTCTGGGAGAACATCCCGCGCGTGCTGCCGGACAACACCCAGGCCGTAATCGACGAATCCTCATGGCAGTGGCCGGCCGTGTTTAACTGGCTGCAGACCGCAGGCAACGTGAGCTCTCACGAAATGTACCGCACCTTTAACTGCGGCGTGGGCATGGTTATCGCCCTGCCGGCAAGCGAAGCGGATAAAGCGGTTAAACTGCTGACCGAAAAAGGTGAAAACGCGTGGAAAATCGGTACGATTAAAGCCTCCGATTCCGAACAGCGTGTGGTCATTGAATGAAAAACATCGTGGTGCTCATTTCCGGCAACGGAAGCAATTTGCAGGCCATCATTGACGCCTGCAAACAGAAGAAAATCAACGGCACCATTCGGGCAGTATTCAGCAACAAGGCCGACGCGTTCGGCCTTGAGCGCGCGCGGGAAGCGAACATTCCCGCGCACGCGCTGGAAGCCAGCCAGTTCGCCGGGCGTGAAGCCTTTGACCGCGAGCTGGTTCAGGAGATTGATGCCTACGCACCGGACGTCGTGGTGCTGGCGGGCTATATGCGCATTCTGAGCCCGGCTTTTGTTGCGCACTACGCCGGACGTCTGCTGAATATTCACCCTTCTCTTCTGCCGAAATATCCCGGCCTGCACACCCATCGTCAGGTTCTGGAAAACGGCGATGAGGAGCACGGCACCTCCGTGCATTTCGTTACCGACGAGCTGGACGGCGGTCCGGTGATCCTGCAGGCCAAAGTCCCGGTCTTTGACGGCGACAGCGAAGAAGACGTGACCGAACGCGTGCAGACCCAGGAACACGCCATTTACCCGCTGGTGGTAAGCTGGTTTGTCGACGGGCGCCTCGAAATGCGCGACGGCGCTGCCTGGCTGGATGGCGTGAAGTTACCCCCGCAGGGCCATGCGGCGGAAGAGTAGTTTGTTATGTCGGGTGGCGCCGCGCTTACCCGACATCTACCTTGCATTACCCGATATTCCCTTCTCCAACCTTCTAAATTCCCCAACAAAAAAAATAACTGTCATACTTTTCTGGCACTGTTGGACATATCGTGGAAATGCTCGCCATAATAAGGACGAGACGGATTTACCACGTCCTGTGATTGAACTGGAGTGTGAGCTGTAATGGGTCAGGAAAAGTTATATATCGAGAAAGAGCTAAGCTGGTTAGCATTTAACGAACGTGTACTCCAGGAAGCGGCTGACAAAAGTAACCCGCTGATCGAACGCATGCGTTTTTTGGGCATCTATTCCAACAACCTGGATGAGTTCTACAAGGTTCGCTTTGCCGAGCTGAAAAGACGGATCATCATCAGCGAAGAACAGGGCTTAAACTCTCACTCGCGGCATCTGCTGGGCAAAATCCAGTCCCGCGTGTTGAAAGCCGATCAGGAATTTGACGGCCTGTATAACGAACTGCTGCTGGAGATGGCGCGCAATCAAATCTTCCTGATTAACGAACGTCAGCTTTCCGTTAACCAACAAAACTGGCTGCGCCACTATTTTAAACAGTACCTGCGCCAGCACATTACCCCGATTCTCATCAACCGCGAAACCGATCTGGTGCAGTTCCTGAAAGATGACTACACCTATCTGGCCGTAGAAATTATTCGCGGTGAATCCATTCGCTACGCGCTGCTGGAGATCCCGTCCGACAAGGTCCCGCGCTTCGTGAACCTGCCGCCGGAAACCCCGCGCAGACGCAAGCCGATGATCCTGCTGGACAACATCCTGCGCTACTGTCTCGACGACATTTTCAAAGGCTTCTTCGATTACGATGCGCTAAACGCCTACTCGATGAAGATGACCCGTGACGCCGAATATGACCTGGTGCACGAGATGGAGGCCAGCCTGATGGAGCTGATGTCCTCCAGCCTGAAACAACGCCTGACGGCCGAGCCGGTGCGCTTTGTTTATCAGCGCGATATGCCGGACGCCATGGTAGAAATGCTGCGCGAGAAGCTGACCATTTCGCGCTATGACTCCATCGTGCCGGGCGGCCGTTACCACAACTTTAAAGACTTCATTGGCTTCCCGAACGTCGGCAAGGCCAATCTGGTGAACAAGCCGCTGCCGCGCCTGCGCCATCTGTGGTTTGATAAATTCCGCAACGGGTTCGACGCCATTCGCGAGCGCGATGTTCTGCTCTACTACCCGTATCACACGTTTGAACACGTGCTGGAGCTGCTGCGACAGGCCTCGTTCGACCCGAGCGTGCTGGCGATCAAAATCAACATCTACCGCGTGGCAAAAGATTCCCGCATCATCGATGCGATGATCCACGCCGCGCACAACGGCAAAAAAGTGACCGTGGTGGTTGAGCTGCAGGCCCGCTTCGACGAAGAGGCGAACATTCACTGGGCGCGCCGTCTGACGGAAGCGGGCGTGCACGTGATCTTCTCCGCGCCGGGTCTCAAAATTCACGCCAAGCTGTTCCTGATCTCCCGTAAAGAGGGCGACGACGTGGTGCGCTATGCCCACATCGGTACCGGGAACTTTAACGAGAAAACGGCGCGAATTTATACCGACTACTCGCTGCTGACCGCCGATGCGCGCATCACCAACGAGGTACGCCGGGTCTTTAACTTCATTGAGAATCCGTACCGCCCTGTCAGCTTCGACTATCTGCTGGTCTCGCCGCAGAACTCGCGCCGTCTGCTGTACGATATGATTGATAAAGAGATTGCCAATGCCCAGAAAGGGCTGTCGTCCGGCATCACCCTGAAGCTTAACAATCTGGTCGACAAAGGACTGGTGGACAGGCTGTACGCCGCGTCCAGCTCTGGCGTACCGGTTAACCTGCTGATCCGCGGCATGTGCTCGCTGATCCCGGAACTGGAAGGCATCAGCGATAATATTCGGGTGATCAGCATTGTTGACCGTTACCTGGAACACGATCGGGTCTATATTTTCGATAATGCAGGCGACAAACAGGTCTATCTCTCTTCGGCAGACTGGATGACGCGCAATATTGACTACCGAATTGAAGTCGCAACCCCGCTGCTGGATCCGCGTCTGAAACAGCGTATTCTCGACATTATCGAGATCCTGTTCAGCGATACGGTGAAAGCGCGCTATATCGACAAAGAACTCAGTAACCGCTATGTACCGCGCGGCAACCGCCGTAAAGTACGGTCGCAACTGGCGATTTACGACTATATCAAATCACTCGAGCAACCCGATTAACCTATGCCGATAAATGATAAGACCCCACGCCCGCAGGAATTCGCCGCGGTCGATCTTGGCTCTAACAGTTTCCACATGGTCATCGCCCGTGAGGTGGATGGCGCGCTGCAGATCATCGGTCGTCTGAAGCAGCGCGTACACCTGGCGGATGGCCTTGATGAACGCAGCATGCTCAGCGAAGAGGCGATGGAGCGCGGGTTAAACTGCCTGTCGCTGTTTGCTGAACGCCTGCAGGGCTTCTCGCCCTCCAGCGTATGCATCGTGGGCACCCACACCCTGCGCCAGGCGCTGAATGCGCCAGAGTTTCTCAAGCGGGCCGAAAAGGTGATCCCCTACCCGATTGAGATCATCTCCGGTAACGAGGAAGCGCGTCTGATCTTCATGGGCGTCGAGCACACCCAGCCGGAAAAAGGGCGCAAGCTGGTGATCGACATCGGCGGCGGTTCTACGGAGCTGGTGATCGGCGAAGACTTTGAGCCTCGCCTGGTGGAAAGCCGCCGTATGGGCTGCGTCAGCTTCGCGCAGATGTATTTCCCGGGCGGCACCATCACCCGCGAGAACTTCCAGCGTGCACGTATGGCGGCTGTCCAGAAGCTGGAAAACCTGGCCTGGCAGTACCGCATTCAGGGCTGGAACGTGGCGCTGGGCGCGTCGGGCACCATCAAGGCGGCGCATGAAGTGCTGCTGGCAATGGGTGAAAAAGATGGGTTCATCACGCCCGAACGCCTGACGCTGCTGACCGACGAAGTGCTGAAGCATAAAAGTTTTGACGCCTTAAGCCTGCCGGGGCTTTCCGACGAGCGTAAGGCGGTCTTCGTGCCGGGGCTGGCCATTCTCTGCGGCGTGTTTGATGCGCTGGCCATTAAAGAGCTGCGCCTGTCCGACGGCGCGCTGCGCGAAGGCGTGCTGTACGAAATGGAAGGCCGCTTCCGCCATCAGGATATTCGCAGCCGCACCGCGCAAAGCCTGGCCAACCAGTACAACATCGACCGCGAGCAGGCGAAGCGCGTGCTGGACACCACGGTGCAGATGTATGAACAGTGGGAAGAGCAGAATCCGAAGCTGGCGCACCCGCAGCTTGCCGCGCTGCTGAAATGGGCCGCGATGCTGCACGAGGTGGGTCTGAATATCAACCATAGCGGGATGCACCGCCATTCGGCCTATATTTTGCAAAACAGCGATCTGCCTGGCTTCAACCAGGAGCAGCAAACCATGATGGCGACCCTGGTGCGCTATCACCGCAAAGCCATCAAGCTCGACGACCTGCCGCGCTTCACGCTGTTTAAGAAAAAGCAGTTCCTGCCGCTGATTCAGCTCCTGCGTCTGGGCGTGCTGCTCAATAACCAGCGTCAGGCGACCACCACGCCGCCCACGCTGAAGCTGAAAACCGACGACCATCACTGGACGTTGAGCTTCCCGCACGACTGGTTCAGCCAGAACGCGCTGGTCCTGCTGGACCTGGAAAAGGAGCAGCAGTACTGGGAAGCGGTCACCGGCTGGCTGCTCAAAATCGAGGAAGAGAGCGCCGACGTCGCCGCGTAACGGTTCAGGCGTCCGCGCAGGACGCCTCTGTTTCCAGCAGTGACTCAAGCGGTGCCGGTCTGCCAATCAGATAGCCCTGCACATAATCGATACCTAGCGCGTGAACCGCGCTACGTATCTCTTCGGTCTCGACATATTCCGCCACCACCAGCATCTTCTTCATGCGCGCCAGATGGCAGATAGACGCCACAATCTGATAATCCAGGCTGTTGTTGACGATATTTCGGATGAAGTCGCCGTCGATTTTAAGAATATCTGCGTCCACGCTTTTTAGCCGCGCGTAGCTTGCATAGCCGGTACCAAAATCATCAATCGCAATGCGTACCCCCATTTTCTGCAGCTGACTGAGGATATGCAGCGCCTGCTCCGCGTTGCAGAAGTTGCTGCACTCCGTCACTTCAAAGATCAGCTGCCACGGCTCAATAGCGTATTTCGCCAGCACGCGGCTCACCTCAAGCGGGAACTGCACCCGGCACACTGTTGAAGGCGCCAGATTAATAGCAAAGCGCTGGCCGGGCAGTCTTTCCCGATGCGCGGCCAGGAAGCGCAGCGTATGCTCAAGCACCCACAGATCCACCCGGGAGGACAAACCAAACTCCTGCGCGACGGGCAGGAACTGATCGGGGGAGATCAGTATCCCATTGGTATCCGGCATCCGCAGCAGGACTTCGTGATAGCAATCGCCACGCAGGCCGCGAACGGGTTGAACCAGCAGGATGAATTCGTCGTTGTCGAGCGCCTTCTGCAGGCGGCTCATCATCGCGACTTTATCCTTCAGGCTGCGCTGCAAATGGACGGCACCGCGCTGCTGAAGATTTTCCGGGTGATTAGAGGAGAGTGACAGATCGGCCACCACCGCCAGCTCCCCCAGCACCAGATAAAGATGGTTAACCGGGGACCGGACATAGCAGTAGCTTACGCCAACCTGCGGCTGCAGCGGCATGCCGTCCCAGACAAAGCGGAACTGCTTGATATGCTCGTCCAGGGCGTCAATCCGCTGCTGGTGCGATTCCGCGTTGAGCCGCACCGCCATGTCATATCCGGTGAGGTGATACACCTGCTCATTGGGCTGGAGCGTACCGTTAACCCACTGCGCCAGCTGCTGTTTGTACTGAATACGCAGCTGCACGCCGTAATTTCGGCCCAAAATTTCCAGCTCCGGAATGCGCAGCAGGCAGAGCGCCGACCACGGATTCTTCGCCAGATCGCGCGACAGCGCCCGCAGGTTAGGCATATGGACAACCGGATCGAGCAGTGCCAGCCTGCGGGCGTGTTTGTTCACCGCGCGCTGCCGGGTCGCCAGCATCGACATATAAATCACCACAAACGAAAAGACCAGGTAACTGGAAGAGGTGATCGCCAGCTGAATATCGTACCCCGCGTTCACTGGGATATAGCGGTAAAAATAGTGAATGGACACCAGCAGTATCGGGGTCCAGATCAGCGAAATCAGCTTATAGCCAAAACGCA
Source organism: Enterobacter sp. 5-4 (assembly GCF_000612205.1). NCBI lineage: Bacteria > Pseudomonadati > Pseudomonadota > Gammaproteobacteria > Enterobacterales > Enterobacteriaceae > Enterobacter > Enterobacter sp. 5-4. The sequence goes on from NZ_JFHW01000025.1 coordinate 60,817, forward strand.
TCGCGCCCCAGAGCATCACCGGCATCAGCAGCGACAGGGTATAGTTAGTGGTGAAGATGGAGCTGTTTTCATTTATCGGGAGCAGCAGCAGCGACAGCAGCCCGCCAAGCGCAATCGCCCACAGCGAAAACTCTGCGGCCGTCACCTTTTTATCTATCTGGAAACGGATCTGCGAGAGAAGACTTTTGATATAGCGCGGATGACGGATCAGGCGGATCAGCAGATAGCTCAACGGCACGCCCGTCAGCCCGCTGACCAGCAGCGCCTGGTAGTTAATGAGCGTACGAATGTTAAGAGGGTTCAACCCCGCGAGGCTCTGGCGACTCTCATACACGCCCAGATACACCGCAAACTGAAACAGCACCAGAAACAGCGTCGCGGGGCAGATAACCTGCCAGAAGATGCGCTGCGCCATCAGCCGGATGTCGCCGTACGCCGTCATATTGCGTCTGGGCGCAAACACCCGGTAGCCGCCCCAGCTGAGGACTAAAGGGACAATAAAATGGAGCACCCCGGCAACCGTTTCGAACATCCCGACCGACGGGTAATAGCGGATAAACAGCGACAACACGATCCCGGGAAGGGCTTCCAGGCCAAAGAACATCATTAGCGAGAGCAAAAAGGAGAGCGGTAAATAATAAAGCGCCGCGATACCGTCCCCCAGCTGCGTGAACGTATTTGCCACGCTCAGCACGGGAAGCAAAACCACCGGTAATAGTAGCGGCAATGCCCACCAACGGTATTTATTGTTTTTCAGGAAAGCGAAAATCTTCATAGATGCCCGGTTAAACCCCTTTTTCTCCAGAGGGAAAATAAAGACAGGCATCCAACCTGACCTGGCGCCACCCCGCGACGTGCAGAGTGAACAGTGTGGAGGAGGGATTTTAAATATCAGAGCTGGGAATCCGTTGACTTAAATCAAACTATTTCACGCAAATAAGCCTTGCAGAAGAATTTTGTGAAATAATTTTCTTCATATTATCAATATGGTAAATGCAATTATTAATTTCAATAACAATAGTTAATGCAAACGTTGACGGTTATTTACACATCACAGAATTGACCCCATCTTCCCGCTGTGCCTTAATATCCTTATCGCCCGGGAGGGCTTATCCAGGAAAAACAGAGTGAGTCAGGTCACGCGTATGCGCAAACGACATCGATTTAACACCCGAATGACCCGCATCATACTGCTTATCAGTTTCCTGTTTTTCTTTGGCCGCTTCGTTTACTCTTCGATTGGCGCCTGGTACCACCATCAGGACAAAACCCAGTCACAGCAATCCAGTCTGACCGTCGACACCGCTGACCGCTAACCCCCCGAAGGATGCTGTACGAGCCGAATAAAGGCCGCGATCCCTTTGCTGAGGATTTTATCCTGCCGCATCACCACCGCCAGCTGCCGCTGCAGCATGGGCGTCAGCGACATCACGCATAGCCCCTCGCGATCGGCATCCTGTTCTACCGCCATTCTCGGCACGATGCTGTAGCCCAGCCCCGCGCGAACCATGCGTTTGATCGCCTCGATGCTGCCAAGCTGCATCACCGGCGCCATCGCTACCCCATGGGCGGCAAACCAGCCATCGATCAGCGCCCGGGTCCCGCTGCCTGTCTCAAAGGCGATCAGCGGCTGGGCATGGAGCGCCTCCGGGGTTAACTCCCTGAAAGCGTCCTGCTGCTCCCTTGAGGCGATAAAGACAAACTCTTCGTCCATCACCGGCATGACGTCCAGCGCTCTGCCGCTCACCGGCAGCGTCACCAGCCCCATATCGAGACGGTTCTCTTCAATGGCCCTGACGATGTCGAGGGTGTTGCCCGTCGTGACTCCCACGCTCAGGAGCGGATAGTCGCGGCGTAGCTGCTCCAGCAGCGGCGGCAGAAGATGAATGCAGGCCGTCGCCCCCGTGCCAAGGGTAATGGTGCCGCTCACGTCGTGGCTAAACGCATTCACGGCCCGGATGGCGTCATCCACCACCTGCTGAATACGCTCCCCGTGCGCCAGCAAGGTTTCTCCGGCAGCCGTCGCCTTAATCCCTCGCCCGGTACGCTCCACCAGCCGCGTTTGCAGAAACTGCTCCAGCTGGCGTATTTGCAGGCTGACGGCGGGCTGGGAGAGGCCCAGAACGTCCGCTGCCGCTGAAAAGCTGCCGCGCTGGTGAACCAGGCGGAAGGTGGCGAGATAGCCCAGATTAAGCGTCGTCATTCAAAGTTTCTCTTATACCGCGCATAAGGTTGCAGTCCTGCCAGCACAATACCGCGCCCGTTATGCTCAGGACAACTGCATAACGGAATGAAAACTCATGGAAACCTCTGTCCTTCCTCGTCGCCTCGCCCTCACCGCCGGGTGTAATCAACTCATCAACTGGGGGATTTCGTTTTATATGCCCGGCACCTTTGCGCGGGCCATTTCAGCCGACCGGGGATGGTCGTCACCGCAGATTTACCTCGGCCTGACGCTGGCGATGCTGGTGATGGCGGCGGTATCTCCTTTTGTCGCCCGCCTGCTGGCACGCTTTGGCGGTCAAAAAGTGGTGATGGTCGGAACGCTGCTGATCGCCGCAAGCTGCGCAGAAATGGCGTATACACGGACGCTTTATGGCTGGTACGGCGCCTGGATTGTCGCCGGCACTGGGATGCGCCTGTCGCTGTACGATGCGCTGTTCGCCGCGCTGGTCAACCTCTACGGGCAGCAGGCGCGAAGAACGATCTCACGCGTCACGCTGGCGGGCGGGCTGGCCTCCGCCGTCTTCTGGCCGCTGGGCGATGGCCTGCTTCACATCATGAGCTGGCAGGACGCGTTACGCATTTATGCCCTGCTTGGCCTGCTGAGCGCAGTGCTGATCCGCACGCTTCCCCGGCAGCGGCTGACGGAAAACACGAAGGCCATCGCGCCGCCCCTGCGCAACGAGCGGCGTAAAGCCTGGCTTTATGCGGCCTTCATCGCCCTTATCACCTTTGTCTCTAACGGCACCTCCACCCATCTGCCGGAGTTTATTGCCCACTTTGGCCTGCCGGTCGCCATCGGCATGCTGTGGGGGATCGGCCAGACGGGCGCGCGCTCGCTGGAGGTGCTGGCAGGTGGCCGCTTAACCCCCTTCAAACTTACGCTCTTTACCGCTCTTGCTATGCCGCTGTGTTTTCTTGTGGGAATAAGCAGCGCCCTGTTTGTCTGGTGCGCGGCCGGGTTTGTGCTGGGCTACGGCGCCATCAACGGGCTGGTCACCATAGTAAAAGCCACACTGCCACTGGAGCTGTTTAGCGCGGAAAGCTATGCCCGCCGCACGGGCATGCTGCTTATCCCGGGCCAGCTGATGGCCGCAGCCGCACCGTTTGCCTATGCATGGCTGAACAAAACGCTGGGGATCGCGGGTGCAATGGGAGTGTCGACGGGGTTAACGCTGGTGATTGCCGGGCTGGCGATAGCGATCGTGCGCCGTCCCGGGAGGCAAACTGTATCGCACTGTATCCCGCGCGACGCGCTGACAAACGGGTACAAAACGCCCCCTCCGGCAAATATCTCCGATACATAAAAATGGTTTTCTTTCCCTGTTGTCATTCAGAACCGATGAGGAGAGAACCATGATTCGTCGTTACGCAATTTTACCCCTGCTCGTCCTGGCCTCTGTAACACATGCCCAGGCCACGCCGCTGGACAACCTGAGCGCCGCGGACGTTAACGGCCCCGCCGCCGTTGCCCCGCTGGCGCAGCCGCAACCGCCGGCAAAACTGATCGTCGATCCGCCGCTTTCCGGCCCGCTGAGTAAAGGCGCGGTGTTTATCCAGTACCGTGCCAAAAACCTGCGCATCGAGCCGGTATTCGGACCTGAAGCGCTCAAGGTCACCCCGCGCATCGGGCACATTCACGTGGTGGTGGATGACGCGCCGTGGCACTGGGCTGACGCCAGCGGAGAGCCGGTGATTCTGGTGGGACTCCCCGCCGGTAAACACAAGGTGACGATTATTCTGGCCGACCCGACGCACAAGCCGCTCGACCACAAAACCATCGAATTCACCGTACCGCCCCACGCGGCGGTCCACCATTTTTAAGGAGTCTGAAGATGAAAGCACTGACTGTACTGACGGCAGGCCTGCTGGCGCTTTCCGCCAGCGCCTTTGCACAGAGCAAAACCAGCGTCGTGCTGGTGCACGGCGCGTTTGCCGACGGCAGCAGCTGGAATAAGGTGATTACCCTGTTGCAGAAACAGCACGCAGAGGTCATTGCCGTCCAGCTGCCGCTCACGTCGCTTAACGATGACGTTGCCGCCACAAAGCGGGCCATCGCCCGCGCGCAGGGGGATGTCGTGCTGGTGGGTCACTCCTGGGGCGGCACCGTGATTAGCGAAGCGGGCAACGATGCGCGGGTGAAATCGCTGGTGTATGTGGCGGCGTTCGCGCCGGATGCCGGCCAGTCGACGGCGGACCTCGCGGGAAGCTACCCGCCGCCGCCGGGCAGCGCGGGCATCGCCAAAACGGCGGACGGCTATTTATATCTGCCAACGGACGCCGTCAGGAAGGATTTCGCGCCGGACGTGAAGCCCGAGGAACAAACTGCAATCGCGGCCACGCAGGGGCCAATTAAGGCCGATGCGTTTGGTGAAAAGGTGACCCACGCGGCGTGGCATGATAAGCCGAGCTGGTTTGTGGTCAGCAAAAATGACCGAATGATCAACCCCGATCTTGAACGTGCGATGGCGAAGACGATCCATGCGAAAACCACCGAGGTCTCCGCGAGCCACGTGTCGATGGTGAGCCAGCCGGAGGCTATCGCCCGGACGATTGAGCAGGCGATTGAAGCAAAATAGTATTTTGTAAATTGTAGGCCGGGTAAGCGCAGCGCCACCCGGCAAAAAATAGCCTCAGTGCCCGCCATCCACGGGATAATCCCGATTAATCCACGCGTGGTCCTCTTCCCAGGTGAACATCCATTTGCGCACCGGCCCGGCCATCACGTTGAGATAATAGCTGTCATACCCGGCCATCGTCGCCACCGGGTGGTAGCCCTTCGGCACCATGACCACGTCACGGTTGTAGACCGCCATGCACTCATCCAGCGCTCTGTCGTCGGTGTAAACCCGCTGCATGCAGAACCCCTGTTCCGGGTTGAGGCGATGGTAGTAGGTCTCCTCCAGGTAAGTCTCCCGGGGCGGGTTATCCGTGTCGTGCTTGTGGCTCGGGTACGAGCTGGTGCAGCCCTCGTTGGTCCAGACCTCCACCACCAGCAGGCTGTCGGCGGGCTTATCTTCCGGCAGAATGTTGTGCACGTAGCGCTGGTTGTGGCCCTTGCCGCGCGCCTCAGCGTCGATATCCTGCGGCGCAATCAGCCGCGTCGGATACGTGCCCTTGCCGGGGGCGGCGCAGACCGCCAGCTCGAGCCTCGTCAGCGCCTTCACCTGCACCGTCTCCTGCGGGGTAACGTACACCGCCCACGGCTTGATGCGCTCGAACGGGCTCATCCGCTCGCCGATGTCGTTAAACTGCGCGGAAGGCGTGCTGATGGAGGCGCGTCCGGCGACCAGCACCAGGCAGCGCTCTTCGCTGACGGCGGGCAGCGTCAGCTGCTGCCCCTCATGCAGCTCATACGCCTCAAAGCCGACGTATCCCCACCCTGCGCGTTCCGGCGTGACGTACTGGGTCCGCCCCTCCGCGTTCGGCTGTTGCCAGCGTGATAACAGACGTGACATGTCACCTCCTCAAATAAGCCCGGCGTCGCGCGCCAGGCGGCTCAGGTTGTTATACCCCAGACGGGCATAGGTCAGCGGATGGGCAACCGCCGGGTCCTGCTCCGCCTCCACCACCAACCAGCCGTGATAGTCCTGCGCCTTCAGCAGCCGCATGATCGGCGGGTAATCCACGCAGCCGTCGCCCGGCACCGTAAACACGCCGCTCAGTACCGCATCAAGGAAGCTGGTTTTACGGTTTTTCACGTCCGCCAGCACGTCGGCACGCACGTCTTTGCAGTGAACGTGGTTGATACGCGACGCCCAGCGCTGCGCCACCGCCAGCGGTTCGGCCCCGGCAAAGGTCAGGTGACCGGTGTCCAGCAGCAACCCAACCTCTTCGCCGGTATGGGTCATCAGGTTGTCCACGTCGTCAGCGGACTCAATCACCGTCCCCATATGGTGGTGATAGGCAATCTGCACCCCCTGCTGCTGGGTGTAGCGGGCAAATTCCGTGAGCTTCTCGCCATACTCCTTCCAGCGTGCCTGCGGGAAACGCGGACGCAGATGCACCGGCGTCTGCTGCTCGCCGTGAATGCAGCCGCTCACTTCCGCAAAGACCAGCACCTTTGCCCCCAGCTCGCGCAGCAGCGTCAGGTGGGACTGCACGGCGGCGATCTCCTCCTCCACGCTGCGCTCCAGCAGTCGGCCGGAGTACCAGCCGGAGACCAGCTGCAGGTCATGGCGCTGCAGGATGGGGCCAAGCAGCCGCGCTTCGCGCGGGAATTTATTGCCCAGTTCAAACCCTGCAAAACCGGCCTCTTTCCCTTCGCTCAGGCAGGTCTCCAGCGGCGTCTCTGCGCCCAGAGAAGGCAGATCGTCGTTCGTCCACGTCAGCGGGTTAATGCCCAGTTGTACACTCATTGTCGTCTCCATTATGCGTGTCCGCGCTCGCGCCACCAGGCGATAAGCTGCAGGTAGTTGTCCCGGATGCGCGCCACCAGCTGCGCATCGTTAATATCGTGTTTCAGCCACGCGCGGGAGGCATCGCCGAACAGCGTGCGCCCTACGGCGAAGCCTTTAACCAGCGGCTGCCCCGCTGCGGCCCTGAAGTCGGCGCGCAGCTGTTCTGCAGGGGCATCCAGGCCGAGGATCACCACCCCGCGGCAGTGCGGGTCACGGCGTTCGATAATCTCGCTCAGTGCCGTCCAGCCCTCGGCGGAAAGCGGCGGCAGCTTCCACCAGTCCGGGTAAATGCCGAGGTTGTAGAAGCGGGAGATGGCGCGCAGGTAGAGCTCGTCGCTGCGCGGCATGGCCGCAGGCAGGATCACCTCCAGCAGCAGCTCGTGCCCGGACTGACAGCAGGCGTGGTACACCTCAGCGATTTTCTGCTCCTGCTCCAGGCGCAGGCCGTGGGCATCTTCCGGGTGGAAAAAGACCAGGCACTTCACCACGTGCTCCTGCGGCCAGCTGATAAGCTGGGTGCCGATGTTGCCGTGCTCCATCTCCAGCGGACGCGAGCCAGGCAGCTCAATGGGGCGACCAATCCACCACCCCTCGCCGGTGATGGCGTTCAGCGCGTCCTGTCCAAAGGTGCCGTCGCACAGCAGGCCGGCTTTGCCCTCCAGCCCGGCCCGGCTCGCCGCCTCGCGGCTGGCCTGCAGGATCAGCTGCTTGAGCGCCGGAATACGTTTGAGCGACGCCCCGCACTGCAGCGCCATATCCTCAAGCTGGCTGCGGTGATCGAAGGCCATCACGCACAGCTCCGGCCATTCGCGGCGGCGGGTAGTGACCCGGTGCAGATGATTCAGACGCGGGTCGAGATCCGGACGCGGCACGTTCGCAGCGCGGGAGAGATAGTCATCCAGCTCGATTTTGCTCGGCATCGCCGGGGCGCAGCCGTGGCGCGAGACCACCAGCGCGCCGCAGGCGTTGGCATAGCGACACGCCTGCTCCCAGCCCTCGTCGTTCAGGTAGCCGCGCAGCAGGCCGGACATAAACGCATCCCCCGCGCCGAGGACGTTCAGCACCTCCACGCGCACGCCGGTCACCGTCAGGCCGTCGTCCAGCCGGGGCGGAATGGCGTCGGTATAAACCGAGCAGCCGAGCGCACCGCGCTTGCAGACCAGCGTGGCCTGACTCACCGCACGCACCTGCCCCAGCGCCTGCAGGGTCTCCGTGCTGCCGCCCGCAATGTGAAACTCCTCCTCGGTGCCGACAATGACGTCGAAGAGGTGCAGCACCTCCTGCAGCTCGCGGGTGACCTTATCCGCGGCGATAAAACGCGTTTCGCCGTCGCCTAAGGAGGTCAGCCCCCACAGCACCGGACGGTAGTCGATGTCCAGCACCGTGCGCACGCCGTGACGGCGGGCATAGCCCAGCGCCGTCAGCACCGCCTCGCGGGTCTGAGGATGAGAAAGGTGAGTCCCGGTGATGGCAAGACACCGTGCGGAGGCAATGTAGCTTTCGTCCACATCGCTGGCCGTAATGGCCATATCCGCGCAGTTATCGCGATAAAAAATCAGAGGAAAGGTGTCCCGGTCTTTAATGCCGAGTAGCACCAGCGCCGTGAGGCGGTCTTTATCGGTAATCAGATGGCTGGTATCGCAGCCCACCTGGCTGAGCTCTTCGCGCAGGAAGCGGCCCATATGCTCGTCGCCGACGCGCGCCAGCATCGACGAGCGCAGCCCCTGGCGCGCGGTGCCGTACGCCACGTTGCCGGACGAGCCGCCGAGGTATTTGGCGAAGCTCGACACATCCTCCAGACGGGCACCAATCTGCTGACTGTAGAGGTCTACCGCCACGCGGCCCATGCATATCACATCAAACTGCTTTTCCACGTTGATACCTCATCAGACAATGTCATTCACGTTCAGCCAGCGGCCTTCCCGGTGCGAGAGCGCGATCGCGTCCAGCACGCGCGATACCTTCCAGCCCTCTTCGAAGTCCGGCCACATCGGCGCGTCGGCGGCAATCCCGTCCACCAGGTCGCGCACCTCCACCGTTTTTTGATCGTTAAAGCCAATCCCATGGCCTGCGCCCATGCAGAACGCGGCGTAGTCCGGGTGTGCCGGGCCGACGAGCAGGGTGCGGAACCCCTGCCGGTTTACCGGATCGTCATGCAGATAGAGCTTCAGCTCCGCCATGCGCTCCTGGGTAAAGCTGATGGCGCCTTTCGTCCCGGTGATGACGTACGACAGCCCCATCTTGCGGCCGCAGGCGACGCGGGAGGTTTCAATCACGCCCTGCGCTCCGCCCGCGAAGCGCACCATCGCGTGGGCCTGGTCCTCGTTTTCGACGGCAATCATGTCTGACGACCCGGCCTTCGCCGGACGTGCCGGGACAACAATCTTCAGGTCACCGCAGACCTGCTCGATCTCCCCGACCAGGTACTGGGCCATGTTGACGATATGCGCCGCCAGGTCACCCAGCGCCCCCAGCCCGGCGGTCTCTTTGAAGCAGTGCCAGTGAATGGGCGAGAGCGGGTCGGCCATATAGTCTTCGTTGTGGGTGCCGTAGAAGTGGATCACTTCGCCAATCTCGCCGCGGGCAATAATCTCCTTCGCCAGCTGCGCCGTCGGGTTCTTCATGTAGTTGAACCCCACCAGCGTTTTCACCCCGGCCCGCTTCGCGGCGTCGACCATCTCGCGCGCGTCATGGGCGTTCAGCGCCAGCGGCTTCTCCGAGTAGACGTGCTTGCCGTGGCGGATCGCCTCCAGCGCCATCTCTTTATGCAGGTGGTTGGGTGAGCAAATATCCACCACGTCAATCGCCGGGTCGGCCACCAGCGCCCGCCAGTCGCCGGTGGAGCGGTTGAAGCCAAACGCCTGCGCGCGCGCTGCCGCCAGCTCCGGCGTGACTTCCGCTACCATCTCGCGCACCAGCCTGCCCCGCAGGTTGAACACCGTCGGAGCCTGGGCATAGGCGATAGCGTGTGCCTTGCCGATATATCCGGTGCCAATCAATCCAATACGAACCTCTTTCATCGTGATCCTCACAGTGCGCCGCGACGGCTCTTGGCGTAGGTATCAAACGCCACCGCCAGAACGATAATTAACCCGGTGATAATTTGCTGGTAGTAGGCCGAGACGTTCATCAGCACCAGGCCGTTAATCAGAATCCCCATGATGATGGAACCGATAATGGTGCCGCCGATGCGCCCGTAGCCGCCCATCAGCGAGGTGCCGCCAATCACCACCGAGGCGATGACGCGCAGCTCAAAGGAGATCCCGGCCACCGCCTCGGCGCTCCCCAGACGCGCGCTCAGAATGAAGCCCGCCAGCCCCGCCAGGCAGCCAATCAGCACGTAGACGCTGACCAGCACGCGCTTGACGTTCACCCCCGCCAGGCGCGCTGCCTCCGGGTTGCCGCCGATGGCGTAAACGAAGCGGCCCCAGCGGGTTTTGTGCAGCGCCAGATAGCCGCCGAGGGCGACGATGGCGAAGATCCAGATCGGAATGGAGATGCCGAGCAGCTCCCCGCGCCCCCACCAGCGGTAGCCCTGATCGAACCCAGCGATCGGCGCGCCGTCGTTGATCACCAGCGTCAGGCCGCGCCAGATGGTCATCCCGCCGAGGGTCACGATGAACGGCGGCAGGCGCAGGCGGGTCACGCCCAGACCGTGCAGGAAGCCAATCGCCGTCCCCATCGCCAGACAAATCCCCAGCCCAATCAGCCAGCTCATGCCGCCCCAGGCGTTCGGGTCGACGGTGGTGAAGTTGTCGCCCTTAATCACGTACGCCGCGGTCATGGCGCACACCGCCAGAATGGAGCCCACGGAGAGGTCAATCCCGGCGGTCAGGATGACAAAGGTCATCCCCACGGCCATGATCCCGTAGATGGAGACTTCGGTCAGGATGTTGAAAATATTGCGTTCAGAGAAAAAGTTGCTGTTCTGCGACTGGAAGAAGATCAGCAGCAGGATCATGAAAATCAGCACCCCGAAGCGCTCGAAGAAGGCGATGGGATCGATGCGTCCGGCGCGTTTGACCGGGGCCTGCGTTTTAGAAATCATCTGCGTCATGAGAAACTCCGTTATGCCGCGTTCAGGGCGTTGTGGTTGATGGCCATCATCGTCATCAGCCGTTCTTCGTTAGCGTCGTCACCGTGGATCTCGCCGGTCACTCGCCCTTCGCTCAGGGTGATGATCCGATCTGACACCGCCATCACTTCAGGCAGATCGGAGGAGATCACGATCACCGCCACGCCCTTTTTCGCCATGTCAAACAGCACCTGGTGCACTTCTGATTTGGTCCCCACGTCGATGCCGCGCGTCGGCTCGTCGACGATCAGCACCCGCGGGTTGAGCGCCATGCAGCGCGCGAGGATCACTTTTTGCTGGTTACCGCCGGAGAGCTTGCGCACCTCCTGCGCGCTGTTGACCATCTTGATCTGCAGCGCCTTGCGGTAGGACTCGATCAGATCGTCCTCTTTGCGGGTATTCACGAACCAGCGCCACTGCAGCAGCGAGGAGAGGCAGGAGAGCGACAGGTTGTCGCGAATCGACAACCCCAGCACTGCCCCCTCTTTTTTACGATCTTCCGGCACCAGCGCCACGCCCTGGTCAAGGGCATACAGCGGGTCGCGCGGCTGGTAGGGCACGCCGTCCAGCTCAAAGCTGCCCGAGGTAAACGCGTCTGCGCCAAAGAGGCAGCGGGCCACCTCGGTGCGCCCGGCGCCCACCAGTCCGGCAATGCCTAAGACCTCCCCGGCGTGGACGTGGAAGCTGATGTCGTGCAGGGCGATGCCGTGCGGATCCAGCGGTGGCTTTTCGCGGCTCAGCCCCTTCACCGCCAGGCGGACGGGTTTGTCCTCATGATGCGTTTCGCTGGCGGGACGGCGATTAAAGGCCACGTCGCGCCCGACCATCAGGCGGATCAGCTGTTCGACGTTGGTCTCCGCCACCGCGCCGGTGCCGGTGAAACGGCCGTCCTGGAAAACGGTGAAGCGGTCGCAGAGCTGGAAAACCTCGTGCAGGCGGTGGGTGACATAGATAATGCTCACGCCGCGGTTTTTAAGCTCGCGCACCACGCGGTGCAGGCTTTCCACCTCGCTGTCGCTCAGCGCGGCGGACGGTTCGTCCATAATGATTAGCCTGGCGTTGAGGGTCAGCGCCCGGGCGATCTCCACCATCTGCTGCTGGGCCACGCTCAGACGGGCGACCGGCGTGGTCGGCGCAACGTTCAGCTGCAGATAGTCGAGAATGACCTGCGCCTCCTGATTGACCGCCTTTTCGTCGACGATCAGGTTACGTTTACGCGGCTCGCGCCCGAGAAACATGTTTTCCGCGACGGTCATGTTGGGCAGCAGGTTGAATTCCTGATAGATGGTAATAATGCCCTTGTTCTGGCGCTCCACCGGGGAGTCGTCCACCGGCAGCGTTTCGCCGTTGAACCAGATATCCCCGCGGGTTTGCGGCTGCGCCCCCGCGAGCGCCTTCAGCAGCGTGGATTTACCCGCCCCGTTTTCCCCCAGCAGAGCGTGGATCTCGCCCGCGCCGACGGTCAGCTGGGCGCTGCTTAACGCCCAGACGCCGGAAAAACTTTTTGCCAGGTCGGTCACTTTCAGTAAGGGTTGCGACATCGGTCTGCTCCTCCTTTAGAGTGAGCCGCCGCGCCAGCGACGGCTGCGGATAAATCAGTTACCGGCCTCACCGATACGCTCAGCCTGCTGCAGGTTCTCTTTGGTGATCAGCGTCGGCGGGTAGTCGGCCCCGGTGATGGCCTTCTTCTCGCGCACGTTGGCCACCAGCTGGCTCATCGCCGTCTGCACCGCAAAGCCCGGACGCTGGTCCGCCGTCACCGCCAGCCAGCCGTCGCGCACGCGGGCCAGCGCTTCCGGTACCGCGTCAAAGCCGGTGACCAGAATTTCGCCCGGCTTCACGCCCTGGCTCTGCAGGGCTTCGATCGCCCCCAGCGCCATGTCGTCGTTGGCGGAGAGGATCACCTGCGGGCGTTTCGGCAGCGAGGGCAGCACGCTTTCCACGATGCGCATCCCTTCAGAACGCATCCAGTTGCCGGTCTGATCGGCGACGATCTTGTACTTATCGCCACCCGCCTTCAGGCTGTCGCGGATCCCTTTGGTGCGTTCGATGTTGGAGGAGGAGCCCGGCTGGCCGGTCAGCAGAATGATTTCCGCCCCGTCGGGAAATTTGGTTTTCACAAAATCGCCAATCGCCTGACCGCCCTTGTAGTTGTTGGCGCCAAAGTGCGGCACCTTCTTCTGGCTGTCGACGGAGCGGTCAAGGGTGACCACCGGCAGCTTCGCATCCTGAATTTCATCCACCGCGCTGGAGACCGCGTTCACGTCGTTCGGGGAGACGATAAAGCCCTGCGCCCCGCGGGTGATGGCGTTTTCCAGGTCAGCCACCTGCTTCGGTGAACTGCCCTGCCCGTCCAGTACCTGAAGCTTCACGCCCATCTCTTTTGCGGCTTTTACCGCCGTGCGCTGCATGTGAACTTCAAACGGCATGGCCAGGTTTGGCGTACTGAACACAATTTGCTCGTTTTCGGCGAGGGCGGCCCCGGACGTCATGGCGATGAGGGCGGCTACGATCAGTTTTTTCATTATTATGTCTCTCTGTGTAGGGTGGTTGTGTTTAGAGGACGATCTCGCGCTGGCTGCGCAGTGACTCCAGCGCTTTATCCGCGAGGTACAGCGCACGTTCACCATCATCGCCGCTGCAGTCAGGCACCGCTTCGCCGCGCAGGACCGCAACAAAGTGTTCCCATTCCGCGGCGTAAGCGAATTTGTAGCGCTGCAGGAAGAAGTGTTCCGGCAGCGCGCTGGTGCAGCCCTGTTTGCCGTAGTGCTGCACCTGGTTTTCCAGAATGTTGCCCGCGCACAGCAGCCCTTCGGAGCCGTGCAGTTCCAGGCGCTGGTCGTAGCCGTAAGATGAACGGCGGCTGTTAACGATGGTCGCCATCGCGCCGGAGGCATATTTCAGAACGATAAACGCGGTATCGATGTCCCCCGCCTCGCCAATCGCCGGCTCGACCAGGTTGCTGCCCTGGGCATACACCGACACCGGCTCTTCGCCCATGATGAAGCGCGCCATGTCAAAGTCATGAATGGTCATATCGCGGAACATGCCGCCGGAGACGCGCACGTACTCCGCGGGCGGCGGAGACGGATCGCGGGAGATGATGAGCAGCGATTCCGGCTTGCCGATGCGCCCGGCCTGCGCGTCGGTTTTCACGCGGCGGAACTGCGGGTCAAAGCGGCGGTTAAAGCCGATGAACAGCGGCACGTCGTACTCTTTGACCACCTTCAGGCAGTCGCGCACGCGGGCGAGGTCGAGGTGTACCGGCTTTTCACAGAAGATGGCCTTGCCGTGGCGGGCGGCCATTTCAATCAGGTCCGCGTGGGTATCGGTGGCGGAGGCGATCAGCACGGCGTGAACGTTAGGGTCGGTCATCGCTTCATCCAGGCTCTGCTGGCGGGCCTGATACTGCGTGGCGAGGCGGGTGGCAAATTCCTGATTCGGGTCAACCACGGACCAGAGCGTGGTCGCGCCGTGGCTGGCGATGTTAGCTGCATGTACCTGGCCAATTCGGCCAGCGCCCAGTAAAGCAATGTTAAACATAACGGCTCCCGGTGTTGGTGAATGCTGTGAACTAACGACCCTATAAATAAAACATTTATTTCATTTTTATAAATAGTGAAAATTATGTTTTTGAGTGCGGGTTAACACTTTTGAGATGAATGAGATAAATTTTGTTATCAATCTCACAACATGGAAGAAGGTGCTGCTAGCCCCTCACCCCGGCAGTCTCCACAAAGGGGCGAGGGGAAAAGAGCGCACCGACCCTAACCCTCTCCCCATTGGGGAGAGGGTTAGGGTGAGGGGAAAATGAAATGAAAATTTCGTTACTTCGGGAAAACTCAATACTGACGGGCTTTTTTCACCTGCGACTGCGTTTGCTCCGCGGCCTCACGCACGGCAGACGACTTCGCCACATGCGCATCGCCGGTTCGCCACCAGGAGGCGTAGTCGTGGGTCATGGTCTTCGGCAGCACCTTGATGTCCAGCAGCGTCGGGCCAGGATGGGCGCGGGCCGCCTCCAGCGCCGCCAGCAGGCTTTGCTCATCGTTCACCCGCCACGCGCGGCAGCCGTAGCTTTCCGCATTTTGCGCAAAATCGACCTTCACCAGCGGCCCGTCAAGCCGTCCGGTTTCCGGATTGCGATGGCGGTTTTCCGTGCCAAAGCTGCCCATGCCGTGCCCCATCTGCAGGTTGTTAATGCAGCCGAAGCTGGCGTTATCAAACAGCAGAACGGTGACCTTAATGCCCTCCTGAACGGCGGTTTGCAGCTCGGAGTGCAGCATCATGTAGGAGCCATCCCCCACCATGGCGTATACCGGCTGCTGGGGCCGGGCAAGCTTCGCGCCGATGGCTGCCGCAATCTCGTAACCCATGCAGGAATAGCCGTACTCCAGGTGATAGCTGTCCGGCGTTTTGACCTGCCAGAGGCGCTGTAAATCGCCCGGCAGCGAACCGGCCGCGCCCACCACGATGGCGTTATCTTCCACATGCTGATTGATCAGCCCCAGCACCCGCGTCTGGGTCAGGCGGGTATTGAGCGCCTCGCCGTATTCCGCCAGCTGCGCGTCCAGGTGCCCCGCCACTTCGGGCGCGTCGCCCGGACGCCACTGGCGATCCCACAGGCGACGGCACTCGTCGCGCCAGGCGGATTTCGCCTCAGCGATCGCCTCTCCCCAGCCGCTGCGGTAATCACCAAGCGCGTGGGTCAATGCCTCGAGCCCGGTTTGAGCGTCGGCAATCAGCGCCGTGGCGTCCAGCTTCAGGGCGTCAAACTCGGCCACGTTCAGCAGCAGGAATTCCACGTCCGGATGGGAAAAGAGCGCCTTGGAGCCGGTGGTAAAGTCGGTCAGGCGCGTGCCGATGCCGATCACCAGGTCGGCCTGCGGGGCGAGCTGGTTGGCCGCCATCCCGCCCGTCACCCCTACGCCACCGAGGTTAAGTGGGTGGTCACTTACCAGCGCCCCCTTTCCGGCCTGGGTTTCGGCAAACGGCAGCTGCAGCGTCTCGACAAAGTCGCGAAACGCCTCATGCGCGCCGGAATAGCGCACGCCGCCGCCGCACACCACCAGCGGGCGACGCTTGCGGGCGATCAGCGCCCGCGCCTGCGCCAGACGCTGCGGATCGGGCGGACGACGCTCGATGTGGTGCACGCGACGCGCGAAGAAGCTCAGCGGATAATCCCACGCTTCCCCCTGCACGTCCTGCGGCAGGCAAATCGTCACCGCACCGGTATCTGCCGGGTCAGTAAGCGTTCGCATCGCGCTGAGCATCGCGCTCATGAGTTGCTCCGGGCGGTTAATGCGGTCCCAGTAGCGGGAGACCGGACGGAAGCAGTCGTTGGTGCTGATGCTGAGGTCGTGATACTGCTCGATCTGCTGCAGCACCGGGTCCGGCTGGCGGCTGGCGTAGATATCGCCCGGAAGCAGCAGCAGCGGGATGCGGTTCGCCGTGGCGGTTGCCGCCGCCGTGACCATATTGGCGGCGCCCGGCCCGACGGAGGAGGTGACGGCAAAGATGCGCTGACGGCGGTGCTGTTTGGCAAATCCCGTCGCCATATGGGCAATGCCCTGCTCGTTGCAGCCCTGCATCACCTGCAGATGGCCCGGATCCTGCTCCAGCGCCTGGCCGATACCCAGCACGTTGCCGTGTCCAAAGATGGTGGCGACGCCCTCCACGAAGGGCGTTTCGTGGCCATCCACGCTGACGTACTGTTGATTCAGGAACCGGACCAGCGCCTGGGCCATGGTCATACGTTCGGTTTGCATAAAATCTCCTGTCAGCCCAGCGTCGGCATGGAGAACGCAGCGCCTGTCTCCTGCTGCATTTCCGGCCAGCGCGCGGTGATGGTTTTCATTCGGGTGTAGAAGCGCACGCCGTCGTTGCCGTGGACGTTGAGCGCGCCGAAGATGGAACGCTTCCAGCCGCCGAAGCTGTGGAATGCCATCGGCACCGGGATCGGCACGTTGACCCCCACCATGCCCGCCTGCACCTCTTCGCAGAAGCGGCGCGCGCAGCCGCCGTCGCGGGTGAAGATTGCCGAGCCATTACCATATTCATGGCGGTTAATCAGGTCCACCGCGCTGGCGTAATCTGCTACGCGCACCACAGAAAGCACCGGACCAAAAATCTCTTCTTTATAGATGGTCATCTCCGGGGTGACGTTATCGAACAGCGTCGGCCCGACGAAATAGCCCTGCTCGTGGCCCTTCACGCTGAAGCCGCGACCGTCCACGCGAAGCGTCGCCCCCTGCGCTTCTCCGCTGTCGATGTAGCCCAGCACCTTGCTGCGGTGCGCGGAGGAGATGAGCGGCCCCATTTCGTTTTCCGGCGTCTGGTCCAGCCCCGGCCCGACGCGCAGCGCGGCAATCTGTTTTTCCAGCCGGGCGCAGAGGTCATCGGCGGTGTTATCGCCCACCGCCAGTACCACCGAGAGCGCCATGCAGCGTTCCCCCGCCGCGCCGTAGGCCGCGCCCATGATGGCGTTGGTCGCCATCTCCATGTCGGCATCCGGCATTAAAATGCAGTGGTTTTTCGCACCGCCCAGCGCCTGGCAGCGCTTACCGTGGGCGGACGCGGTCTGGTAAATGTATTCGGCAATCGGCGTGGAGCCGACAAAGCTCACCGCCTGCACGCGCGGGTCGGTCAGGAGCACGTCAACGGACTCTTTATCGCCCTGCACCACGTTGAAGACGCCGTCCGGCAGGCCGGCCTCTTTCAGCAGCTGCGCCAGCGCGAGCGCCAGCGAAGGGTCTTTTTCCGACGGTTTCAGCACGAAGGTATTCCCGGTCGCCAGCGCAATCGGGAACATCCACATCGGCACCATCGCCGGGAAGTTAAACGGCGTGATCCCGGCGCAGACCCCGAGCGGCTGCATCAGCGAGTGGCTGTCAACGCCGGTCCCGACGTTCGCCGAGTGTTCACCCTTTTGCAGATGCGGAATGCCGCAGGCAAATTCGACCACTTCCAGGCCGCGGGTCAGTTCGCCCACCGCATCGGAGAAGACCTTGCCGTGCTCTTCGCTAATGAGACGGGCCAGACGTTCCATATTCTCTTCCAGCAGCGCCTTGAAGCGGAACATCACGCGCGCGCGCTTAAGCGGAGCATGACGCGCCCACGCCGGAAACGCCTGCTGCGCGGCGGCGATCGCCTGCTCCGTTTCCTGTGCCGTACTCATCACCACCTGGCGGATCTGCTCGCCGGTGGCCGGGTTGAAGATCGCCTGAACGCGCTGGCCTGAACCGGTGACACATTCGCCGTGAATAAAATTCGCTACCGTCTCCATCCTTAACCTCTCGCTGTTGATACGTGACTTGACCTGAACACTGTGTACTGAACACTATATATGAAACAAATATTCCATTTTAAGTTGAAATAAAATAAATGATGATTATTGTGATCAAGGATGGATTTTTATGTTAACAGCCAGCACCACTGACGCCGCGTGCGCTATTAAGGGTTCTCGGGCGAGGAAATGACTGAATCTTCTGTTTCATTTTTGCTGCCAGATGGATGGCCGACATTTAAAAGACGCGGTTTTGCGTTTAGAATCATATGACTGTATTTGGGGGATAACATGACGACAGCAACCAGCCTGAACGAACTGCAGCAGCAAATCCGCGATCGCTACGATAGCCTGAGCAAGAGGCTGCAGCAGGTCTCCCGCTACGTGCTGGACAACACCAACAGCGTGGCGTTTGATACGGTTGCCGTTATTGCCGAGCGCGCCGACGTGCCGCCCTCGACGCTGATCCGCTTTGCCAACGCCTTTGACTTCACCGGCTTCAACGAAATGAAACAGCTGTTTCGCATGAACCTGGTGGAGGAGACCGCCAGCTACAGCGACCGCGCCCGGCTGTTCCGCGAGATGGAGAGCGAGGCCGTGCCGGAAACGCCGCTCGATATCCTGCAGGAGTTTGCCCGCTCGAACGCGCAGGCGCTGCAGCAGCTGGCCGCCCGCGCCGAGCCGGAGATGCTGGAGCGCGCGGTACAGCTGCTGGCCGACGCCGACACCATCTACATCGCCGGACTGCGTCGATCCTTTAGCGTCGCCGCGTACCTCACCTATGCTCTGAGCCATCTGGAGTGCCGCCCTATCCTGCTCGACGGCATGGGCGGGATGCTGCGCGAGCAAATCAGCCGCATTAAGGCGCGCGACATCGTGGTGTCGATAAGCTTCTCGCCGTACGCGGAAGAGACGGTGATGGTCAGCGAAACCGCCGCCAGCGTCGGCGCGCGGCAGATTGTGATTACGGACAGCCAGATCAGCCCGCTGGCGACGTTCAGCGATCTCTGCTTTGTGGTGAAAGAGGCGCAGGTGGATGCGTTTCGGTCTCAGTCGGCGACGCTGTGCCTGGTGCAATCGCTGGTGGTGGCGCTGGCGTATCGCCGGGATAACAGCGAAAAATAGCTCACTTCCGGTCCGGTCCCCCGGGCCGCGGATTTAATCAGTGAATGCTCTCCTCCATCACGAAAAACAATAAAATAATTCCCCTCCGTAACAACATTTAATCAATTGATTTTCATAATCTAATTGCCATTTCATTTCCGATTCCTTTTGCTTTGCCAATCAATCTGTGAATACCCTCAAGGAATTAACACCACTGAAACAATAATATAACTTTCAGAGGTGACATCATGCTCAATAAAGAACGTCATTACGCAATACTGACCTACCTCAACCGATATGAGCGCGCGACGGTAAGCCATCTCGCTAAAATTTTTGGCGTCACCCGCGAAACTATTCGCAGTGACCTGAATATATTATCGAAAGAAGGGAGCGTTGAGCGTTGCCATGGTGGCGCCCTTATTAAGCGCCGTATTTTTCACACCCAGTCCGTCAATAACCTTGATAGCAATATCATTCATTTTTTTGAATCTGCTCAGTCAAAAAAAACAGCCAAATCTCGACATAAAGGGCGAAAGATGAAAGGCAAAGTCTGTATTTTAGGGTCGTTCAACGTCGATATTATTGCGAATGTGGATCGTTTTCCACAAAGCGGTGAATCGATATTTTCAGAAAATACCATTATCGGGCCGGGGGGAAAAGGTGCGAACCAGGCGCTGGCTGTGAGTAAATGTAATGTGAAAACGCACTTTGTCGGGAAAGTAGGAAACGACCAGTTTAGCCAGATGGCCTATGAGCATCTTACCTCGTCGGCAATTAACAGCTTTATGCTTTATCAGGACAAAGACAAGAAAACCGGTACGGCGCTTATTTATGTTTGTCAGGGCGACGGTGAAAATATGATTGCCATTAGCCCGGGAGCTAATCAATCGATTACCGCAGATGAGGTTGAAGCCATTATTCCGGAGTTAAAAAACTCGGATATCTTTTTAACCCAGCTGGAAAATAATTTACCCGCCACGTTCCGGGCCATTGAACTTGCTCGTTTCTGCGATATTAAGGTGGTTTTAAACCCGGCCCCCTTCTCTTCTGAGGTGGCAAGCTGTCTGAAAAACGTTGATTTTCTTACGCCTAATGAAACAGAAGCATCTTTGCTATCGGGTATTGCCGTTACTGATATGGCCAGCGCGAAAGCGGCAGCAAAAGCGATAAAAGCCAAAGGCGTGGGCTGCGTCATTATCACGATGGGAGCCAAAGGCGCGCTTATTTATGACGGCGAGCAGTTTATTCATATTCCTGCGCTAAAAGCGTTATGCGTGGATACAACAGGGGCGGGAGATGCCTTTAACGGTGCATTTACGGCCAGTATGGCCAAAGGAGAGTCTCTCGTTCAGGCCGCAAAATTTGCCTGCGCCTTTGCCTCCCTGGCCGTCGAAAAAGAAGGAGCGTCAAATATGCCAGAGTACAAAGATGTGCTCACTCGTCTGACGCAATATGAAAACATCGCCATCCACATTGAGAAAAATTAACACCACGTTTTTTTCGCTTTTTTACGTCCGATGCAGGTTATACATTGCATTCGCTGCAACCATTAAAGTAATGGGAGTAAGTTCGATGAAGGCTTTAACTGAAACAAAACCCAGCGAGCGGATATCCCTTGCAAGCCACATATCACAGCAACGAACCGTTACTCGCGCCGCACGCTTTCGTCAAAAGATGCGCAGGTGGTGGCCATTTTATGTGATGGCGCTGCCGGGAGTGATTTACTTTTTTATCTGGCACTATTTACCCATCTGGGAAACGAAAATCGCTTTTGAGCAATACCGGATCATTCCTCCCAATATTTGGGTAGGCATGCAATATTTCACCACGCTGATGTCTTCTCCCGTTTTCTGGCAGGTGATACAGAATACGGTCATCATTGGCGCGATGAAACTGGTCTTTATTTTCCCGGTACCCATTATTCTCGCCCTGCTGCTCAATGAGGTGCGTTCATCCGGTTATCGTAAATTCGTCCAGTCGGTCATTTATTTACCGCACTATTTATCATGGGTTGTTATTGCCAGTATTGCTATCGCCACGCTGTCGCCCGTCGATGGCGCGATTAACGACGTCATTAAATCTATGGGATACGACCCGATTCCGTTTATGACGGATACTGGCACGATTCGCTGGGTGCTGGTTTTCACTGAAATGTGGCGCAGCGCCGGATGGGATTCTCTGCTCTATATCGCGGCAATTCTGGCCATTGACCCGCAGCTGTACGAAGCGGCGGAGATGGACGGCGCAGGCCGCTGGCGAAAAATCTGGCATATCACTCTGCCAGCCATTACGCCCACTATCGCAACGCTGTTCATCCTCAACGTCGGGCTGTTCCTGAGCCAGGGCTTTGATCAGGTGTTCAACATGAGCAACGACGTGGTGAACGGGCAGATAGATATCATCGACACCTATGTATACCGCATGGGCCTGCGCACCGGCGAATTCTCACTAGCAACGGCGGCAGGGTTATTCAAAGGCGTGATTGGCATGGTCCTTATCGTGCTGGCTCACAACGTCTCTAAACGCCTGACGGGTAAAGGAGTCTGGTAATGCGCTGGTCATCTCGAAGCACCCCATTTGAACGCATTGAATATGTTCTTATTCTCTCCGTTCTGCTGTTGCTGGTCATCGTTACGCTTCAGCCTATTCTGAATCTGGTAGCCGTCTCCTTCTCAAGCCCGGCGAAGGTCGCAGGCATGAGTGGCCTTGCCATTATCCCGGAGGGTTTCTCGCTCGATGTCTGGAAGCTGCTGCTGAGCAATAAGGCCGTTCTTCGCGGGTTTGGAAACGCGATGCTCATCACCGTGGTGGGCACGATCGTCAACGTGATTTTCACCGTGCTGCTGGCCTGGGCGCTGGCGCAAAAACGCCTGCCGGGGCGCCGCCTGCTGTTTATGTTCGTGCTCTTCACGATTGTTTTTGAGCCGGGCATCATTCCCGATTTTTTGGTGATGAAGAAACTGGGCCTGCTGAACAGCTATTGGTCGGTCATTCTCTATCGCGCTGTTTTCGCATGGTACCTGATCATTCTGGTGCGTCTGTTCGAAGAGATCCCGGAAGAGCTGCTGGAAGCCGCCGAGCTGGATGGCGCGAATCCTTTCCAGACGCTATGGCACGTCATTCTGCCGGTTGCCAAATCCTCTATTGCCATGATCACGCTGTTTTATATGGTGCTGCACTGGAACGAATTTTTCCGCGCCATGGTGTATCTCAACGATCCGGACAAGTGGCCGCTGCAGGTTGTGCTGCGTCAGTTTGTCGTTGAGGGAGATAAGTTATCCATGGTCGGTGTGGAAAGTATGTCTAACTACACTGATGCCAGCCAGATCAGTATCAAGGCGCTCAAAGCCGGCATGATCACGCTGACGATAGCCCCTCTTATCGCCATCTACCCCATTATTTTGCGCTTCTTCACCAAAGGCACCATGTCCGGTGCGGTGAAGGGTTAACAAGGAGCGATGACGATGAACGTATTCAATACCCTTACCCGCGTCCTGCTGGGCAGTCTGCTACTGTGTCAGGTTGCGCAGGCAGAGCCGGTGACGATCAGGGTGGTGGAGAAAGACCTGCTCACCACCAACCGGGAAGACGTGGAGCATATCCACCGCATAGAACAGGCGCTGGCGCGGCAGGGTCACGATATCAAAATTGAGATCGTGAATCTCTCCTCCTCCGGCTATTCCGACGTGCTGAACGTGATGCTGCTTTCCGGCACTATCCCGGATCTGATCTACTTCAACGGCAGCGATCAGAAAATGGTTGAGCAAGGCATTCTTGAGGACTGGCGTCCGTGGATCGCAAAGACCCATTATCTGAAAGAGGCGCTGTGGCCGCACAACAAACTGCGGCTGCAAAACCATCCGACGCTGCTTTATGTCTATCCGCTGCGGGCGCGCCAACCGGTGATCCGCGAAGACTGGCTGCAAAAAAGTGGCTTCGGTGCGTCCCCCAAAACGCTGGAGGAGTACGTGACGCTGTTAAGCGCCATTCACAGCGGTGATTTCAATGGCGATGGCAAAGCGGATACGGCCGGGATCACCTCTGAAAAAGATCTCCGCGATCTGGATGGTTTTTTAAATCCGGCGTTTGGGCTCCGCGCTACGTGGCTTAAGGACGCGCAGGGTCAGTGGACACACGCGCAGATTAGTCCGCAGGAGCGCGACAAGCTGCAGTATTACCACTCACTGTATGAGAAAGGACTGCTCTCTTCGCAGTACATCACCACCAACTGGGAGCTGAAAGAAGATCAGTTTTACACCGGTAAAGTGGGCGTCGTTTCCGTCTCATCACCGGGGAACGTGGGGGTCTATCAGGAGAAAATGCGCCAGGTCCACCCGGATGCCACGCTGATGCTGCTCGATCCCCCCAAAGGTCCGGGAGGGCAAGGTCTGGCGGCGGTGGATGTGTCGATGGAGACCCGCGGTTTCGCAATGTCGACGCTGTCGAAGCATAAGAAAGAGGTCATGATTTTGCTTGATTTCCTGGCAAGTCCGGAAGGGCAAATGATGGAGCAGATGGGGTTTGAAGGCACTCACTACGTTCGTAAAGGCGATGCGGTTACCGTCACGCCAAAGATTAATGCCTGGTATCCGCGATTTATCTATGCCGCAAACTGGAAACCGCCTGTGGAGTGGCGCTCGCCCGCCATGCTGCGCTACATCGACAATTCACAACGCTATTTTGCGGCAGACAACGCGTTTATTTTCCCGTCAACCTTTGCGGCCGCGCTCGATTCCACCAGCAGCATTTATAACGAATGGGCCTACAAATTTGTCTCAGGCAAGGCCTCGTTCGATATGTGGGATCAATACGTCAATGCCTGGAAATCTGCCGGGGGTAACGCCATGACTCAATACGCACAGGAAAAATTAAAATGACAGATAACTTATCTTTCAGCTCCCGGGTTCTTGGCATGCTCTACGGCGTTGCATTTGGTGATGCGCTGGGTGGCCCGGTCGAGAAACTGTCCGCCCGTCAGATTCAGGAAAAATATGGCAAAGTCACCTCCATCAACCAGCGCTGGCACCGGATGGACGAGCCGTCCTCACGTCGCAATAACCGCATTCGCGGTAATGGGATCATTACCGATGACACGTTAATGACGCTGTGTCTGATGGAAGTGTACGACGAGCTGGGCCGCCATATTGATGCCTGGGACATGGCGGGACCGTTTGTCCGGAAAATCGCCTGGGAACCCCGCTGGGTGCCGGAGCTGGACAGAGAAGCGCTGGTCATTGAGCGCCTGTTTTACCCAGAAAAATGGATATTTCATCGTCTGCAACTTGCGGCCTGCGATCCTCGTCAGGGCGGGGTTGGTAATATGGTCAACTGCGGTGCCGCCATGTACGCCGCGCCCATCGGCGTAATTAACGCCTGTAACCCCACCGCCGCCTATCAGGAGGCTATCAACTTTACGCTGGGGCACCAGCAGAGCTATGGGCTGGAAGCAGCCGGCGTGTTCGCCGCCTGCGTCTCGGCGGCGTTCATCCCGGGGATCACCCTGGATGCCATCATTGATATTGCCCTGCAGCTGGCAAAAGACGGCACGCGTAAGGCTATCAACGCCACGCTGGATGTCGCCTGCTGCTACCGCGGGCAACCCTGGGATTACCTGCAGGTTGTCGATGCGCTCCACGAGGCGCTTCTGCCCTGGTCTCCAATGGGTGATGACCTGATGCACGGACCGGAAAAAGCCGGGGTGCCAACCATGGCGTACCAGCCTTCACGTCTGATGTCGATCGAAGAACTCCCCATGGCGCTGGCGTTCTGCCTGCTTCGGGAAGGTGACTTCCGTGGCGCGGTAGAAGATTCCATCAACTCGGGGCGCGACACAGATTCTATCGGGGTCATGAGCGGAGCCATTCTCGGTGCCCTCCACGGTAACACCATTATCGAGCCGGACGTGCTTGCCGGGATTGAACACGCCAACCGCCTCGATCTTCGCGACGCCGCGCGACGCTTTACTGAAACAGCGCAGCGCATTATTCAGCAGGATCTCTGTGCCGCAGAGGAATACCGCCAGCACGTCACCCCGTTTTTGCAACCGGAGCATCGCGCCGGTCGAGGAGAGTAACATGAGCCAAATCGTATTGAACCACCTGGGTAAATCCTACGGCAACGTCAGCATCATCAAAGACATCTCGTTGAATATTCATGAAGGTGAATTTATTGTGCTGGTCGGCCCTTCCGGGTGCGGTAAATCCACGCTTTTGCGGATGATAGCCGGACTTGAGGATATCACCTCTGGCGAGCTGCTCATGCAGGGCGAAGTGGTGACCACCCTGCCCGCAAAAAAACGCGATATTGCGATGGTATTCCAGAGCTACGCGCTCTACCCGCACATGAAAGTGCGGGACAACATGAGCTTTGCCTTAAAACTCGCCAACGTGCCCAAAGCAGAGCGCATGGCGCGGGTTGAAGAAGCGGCTGAAATTCTCGGGCTGACACATCTCCTTGACCGGGTGCCGCGTGAGCTTTCCGGGGGTCAGCGCCAGCGCGTCGCAATGGGCCGGGCCATTGTCCGCGATCCGAAAGCCTTTTTGTTCGATGAACCGCTGTCCAACCTGGACGCTAAGCTGCGCCATAAAATGCGCGGCGAAATTCGCAAGCTCCACCAGCGAATCGGGCGCACGACAATCTATGTCACCCACGATCAAACCGAAGCAATGACCATGGCGGATCGCATCGTGGTGCTGAATGCAGGCAATATTGAACAGGTCGGGACACCGGAAGAGCTTTATCATAATCCGGACAACCTCTTTGTCGCAGGATTTATTGGCACCCCGGAGATCAACACCCTAAAAGGCGTAATCCAGGCCGGTAGCGTGGTGCTGGCGAACGGCTACCGCTTCCCCTGCCCGCTCAAGTCCTATATTGACGGGATGAAGATCGTCTGCGCTATTCGTCCACATCACCTTCGAATCAGCAATACCGGGATAGCAGCAGAAATTGTACTGGTCGAGATGACCGGCGAAGGGCAGGAGATTCTGGTTCGCGTGGGCGACCAGGAGATGATTGTCGTGTCGCATGAAAAACTGGATGTCAGCCCTGGCGATGCGGTATTGCTGGAAGCCGAGCTCTCCAGGGTCTTCCTGTTTGAGGAGAAAAGTGGGCGCAGGTTGCGTACGTAAATGACAAAAAGCCCGCATCATGCGGGCTTTTTTTAATGCAGGGGGATTATTCCCACTCAATCGTAGCCGGTGGCTTACCGCTGATGTCATACACCACGCGGGAAATACCGTTCACTTCGTTGATGATGCGGTTAGACACACGTCCCAGGAAGTCATACGGCAGGTGCGCCCAGTGCGCGGTCATAAAGTCGATGGTTTCTACCGCACGCAGGGAAACAACCCAGTCGTACTTACGGCCATCGCCCATCACGCCAACGGAGCGAACCGGCAGGAACACGGTGAACGCCTGGCTTACCTTGTTGTACAGGTCAGCTTTGTGCAGCTCTTCGATGAAGATCGCGTCCGCACGACGCAGCAGGTCGCAGTACTCTTTCTTCACTTCACCCAGCACGCGCACGCCCAGACCCGGGCCCGGGAACGGGTGACGGTAGAGCATGTCGTACGGCAGACCCAGTTCCAGACCGATCTTACGCACTTCGTCTTTGAACAGCTCGCGCAGCGGTTCAACCAGGCCCATCTTCATCTCTTTCGGCAGGCCGCCCACGTTGTGGTGAGATTTGATGACGTGTGCTTTACCGGTTGCGGAGGCCGCAGACTCGATCACGTCAGGGTAGATGGTACCCTGCGCCAGCCACTTCACGTCGTCCAGCTTCAGCGCTTCTTCGTCGAACACTTCAACGAACACGCGGCCGATGATCTTACGTTTCGCTTCCGGATCGTTCTCGCCTTTCAGCGCGTCCAGGAAGCGCTGCTCGCCTTCCACGTGAACGATGTTCAGACCGAAGTGGTCGCCGAACATGTCCATGACCTGCTTCGCTTCGTTCAGACGCAGCAGACCGTTGTCCACGAAGACGCAGGTCAGGTTTTTGCCGATGGCACGGTGCAGCAGCATCGCGGTGACGGAGGAGTCCACGCCGCCGGAGAGGCCGAGGATCACTTTGTCATCGCCAACCTGCTGGCGGATACGCTCAACGGCGTCGTCGATGATTTTTGCCGGGGTCCACAGGGCTTCACACTGGCAGATGTCACGCACGAAGCGCTCCAGCATGCGCATACCCTGACGGGTATGGGTCACTTCCGGGTGGAACTGCACGCCGTAGAAACGTTTTTCTTCGTTCGCCATGATGGCAAACGGGCAGCTCTCGGTGCTGGCAACGGTCACGAAGTCAGACGGGATAGCGGTGACTTTGTCGCCGTGGCTCATCCACACGTCCAGCAGCGGTTTGCCGTCTGCGGTCAGGGAGTCTTCGATACCGCGCACCAGCGCGCTGTCGTTAACCACTTCAACCTGCGCATAGCCGAACTCGCGCTCGCTGGAGCCTTCTACGTGGCCGCCCAGCTGCATTGCCATGGTCTGCATACCGTAGCAAACCCCGAATACCGGCACGCCAGCTTCGAATACGTACTGCGGCGCGCGCGGGCTGTTTTCTTCGGTGGTGCTTTCCGGGCCGCCGGACAGGATGATGCCGCTTGGATTGAATTCGCGAATCTGTGCTTCCGTGACATCCCACGCCCACAGTTCACAGTAAACGCCCAGTTCACGCACGCGACGCGCCACCAGCTGAGTGTACTGAGAACCAAAGTCCAGGATGAGAATGCGATGTTTATGAATGTTTTCCGTCATTGACGCTAATTCCGAGGCAAGTGAAACAAAAACAGAGCGCCCGGCAGAAGCCGGGCGCGGAAATTAATCAGGAGCCCAGACGGTAGTTCGGGGACTCTTTGGTGATCGTCACGTCGTGAACGTGGCTCTCCTGGATACCCGCACCGCTGATGCGTACGAATTCCGCTTTAGTACGCAGCAGGTCAATGGTACCACAGCCGGTCAGACCCATACAGGAGCGCAGGCCGCCCATCTGCTGGTGGATGATCTCTTTCAGACGGCCTTTATAGGCAACGCGACCTTCGATACCTTCCGGCACCAGTTTGTCAGCGGCGTTATCGGTCTGGAAGTAACGGTCAGAGGAACCTTTGGACATCGCGCCCAGTGAGCCCATACCGCGGTAAGATTTGTAAGAACGGCCCTGGTAGAGTTCGATTTCACCCGGGGATTCTTCGGTACCGGCCAGCATGGAGCCTACCATCACCGCCGCTGCGCCCGCAGCGATCGCTTTCGCGATGTCGCCAGAGAAGCGGATACCGCCGTCAGCAATAACCGGAATACCGGTGCCTTCCAGCGCTTCAACCGCGTCAGACACCGCGGTGATCTGCGGAACGCCCACGCCGGTCACGATGCGCGTGGTACAGATAGAGCCAGGGCCGATACCCACTTTCACCGCGCTGCAGCCAGCGTCAGCCAGCGCGCGAGCGCCTGCGCCAGTGGCTACGTTACCGCCGATGATCTGCAGGTCAGGGTATTTGGCACGGGTATCACGGATACGCTGCAGAACGCCTTCAGAGTGGCCGTGAGAGGAGTCAATCAGCAGGACGTCAACGCCCGCGGCAACCAGCGCGTCAACGCGCTCTTCGTTACCGGCACCTGCGCCAACCGCAGCGCCAACGCGCAGACGGCCATGCTCGTCTTTACAGGCGTTAGGCTTACGTTCTGCTTTCTGGAAATCTTTAACGGTGATCATGCCGCGCAGGTGGAAGTTGCTGTCAACAACCAGCGCTTTTTCAACGCGTTTTTCGTGCATTTTTGCCAGCACCACGTCGCGGGTTTCACCTTCGCGAACGGTAACCAGACGCTCTTTTGGCGTCATGTACACGCTGACAGGCTGGTTCAGGTCAGTCACGAAACGCACGTCACGACCGGTGATGATGCCCACCAGTTCGTTCTCTTCGGTCACCACCGGGTAACCGGCGAAGCCGTTACGCTCGGTCAGGGCTTTCACTTCGTGCAGGGTGGTGGTTGGCAGAACGGTCTGTGGATCGGACACGATGCCGGATTCATGTTTCTTCACGCGGCGAACTTCTTCCGCCTGACGTTCGATAGACATGTTTTTGTGAATAAAGCCAATGCCACCTTCCTGTGCCAGGGCAATTGCCAGGCGCGCTTCAGTCACGGTGTCCATTGCCGCAGAGAGCATAGGAATGTTCAGGCGAATGGTTTTCGTCAACTGCGTGCTGAGATCGGCAGTATTCGGCAGAACGGTGGAATGAGCGGGAACGAGGAGGACGTCGTCAAACGTCAGTGCTTCTTTAGCGATACGTAGCATGGGCAATATCTCTGACCTGGGTGGTTAAATATTGCCGTGGCATTATACAGAGCGTAACCGATTGCATCTACACTTTTTTATAAAAAAGCTTGCGATTGCCTCTCAGCAGGTTACTATCGACTGAATAACTTGCTGATTTAGAATTTGATCCCGCTCACATGTTATCCTCTCAATCCCCCTCAATTTATACCGTCAGCCGCCTTAATCAGACGGTGCGTTTGCTGCTTGAGCAGGAAATGGGGCAGGTCTGGATCAGCGGTGAGATATCTAACTTCACGCAGCCCTCCTCCGGACACTGGTATTTTACCTTAAAAGACGACACCGCCCAGGTGCGCTGCGCGATGTTCCGCAACAGCAACCGCCGCGTGACGTTCCGTCCACAGCACGGCCAGCAGGTTCTGGTGCGCGCCAATATCACCCTCTATGAGCCGCGCGGTGATTATCAGATTATCGTCGAGAGCATGCAGCCTGCGGGCGAAGGTCTGCTGCAGCAGAAGTATGAACAGTTAAAGACTAAGCTCTCGGAAGAGGGACTTTTCGACCAGCAGTTCAAAAAGCCGCTGCCCTCCCCTGCCCACTGCGTGGGGGTCATCACCTCGAAAACCGGTGCGGCACTGCACGATATTTTGCACGTCCTGAAGCGTCGCGACCCTTCCCTGCCCGTCATCATCTACCCGACCGCCGTGCAGGGTGACGATGCGCCGGGCCAAATTGTGCGCGCCATTGAGTTGGCGAACGCGCGTCAGGAGTGCGACGTCTTAATCGTCGGACGCGGCGGCGGCTCGCTGGAAGACTTGTGGAGCTTTAACGACGAGCGCGTGGCGCGGGCAATCTTTGCCAGCCTTATCCCCGTGGTGAGCGCCGTCGGCCACGAAACGGACGTGACGATCGCCGATTTTGTCGCGGATCTCCGCGCGCCGACGCCGTCCGCGGCGGCGGAAGTGGTCAGCCGCAACCAGCTGGAGCTGCTGCGTCAGATCCAGAGCGGCCAGCAGCGTCTGGAGATGGCGATGGACTACTACCTCGCCAACCGGACCCGGCGCTTTACCCAGCTTCATCACCGTCTACAGCAGCAGCACCCGCAGCTGCGCCTGGCGCGTCAGCAGACCGTACTGGAGCGCCTGCGCCAGCGCATGAACGTGGCGATGGACACCCAGATCAAGCGCGCGGTGTCGCGCCAGCAGCGCGTGACGCAGCGTCTGAACCAGCAGAACCCGCAGCCGAAAATTTATCGTGCGCAAACGCGGATTCAGCAGCTTGAGTACCGTCTGGCGGAAACTCTCCGCGCGCGACTGAGCGCCACCCGCGAACGCTTTGGCAATGCGGTGACCCACCTTGAAGCGGTCAGCCCTCTCTCCACGCTGGCGCGCGGCTATAGCGTGACGACGGCAACGGACGGCAAGGTGCTGAAGCAAACCAAACAGGTGAATACCGGCGACGTGCTGACGACGCGTCTGTCAGACGGCTGGGTAGAAAGCGAAGTGAAATCAATTAAACCGGTGAAAAAGACGCGTCAGCGTAAAACCGGATAATTCTTCGCCGGTTACTTACTATACTGCTGCTATTCCCTTTTTTAATAAGGAGAGCAGCATGCCCCATCTTCATAGCGTTATTCCCCCGTATATTCTTCGTCGTATTATCGAAAGCGGTTCCGAACCGCAGCAGCGCTGTGCCCGCCAGACCTTAACCCACGTCCAGACGCTGATGGCCCATATGCCGGGCAAACCCGCCGCGCCGCACGTGAATAAAGCCGGACAGCTGGAGCGTGATATCTACGACGCGAAGCAGACCCAGGAGCTGCCGGGTACGCAGGTGCGTTATGAAGGTCAGCCGTCGAACGGCGATGTGGCGGTAGACGAAGCGTACGAGTATTTGGGTATTACCCATGATTTCTTCTGGAAGGAATATCAGCGCGATTCGCTCGATAACAAAGGGCTTATTTTAACCGGCACCGTTCACTACGGTCGGGAATATCAGAACGCCTTCTGGAACGGTCAGCAGATGGTATTTGGCGACGGCGACGGGGAAATATTTAACCGCTTTACCATCGCCATAGACGTCGTGGCGCATGAGCTGAGCCACGGCGTGACCGAGACCGAAGCCGGGCTTATCTACTTTGAGCAGTCCGGCGCGCTGAACGAGTCGCTGTCGGACGTGTTTGGCTCGCTGGTGAAGCAGTACCATCTGAAGCAAACCGCCGATAAAGCAGACTGGCTGATTGGTGAAGGGCTGCTGGCAAAAGGCATCAACGGCAAAGGGCTGCGCTCGATGTCTGAACCGGGCACCGCCTACAACGATCCGCTGCTCGGCAAAGACCCGCAGCCTGCACACATGAAGGATTTCATCAAAACGCGTGAGGATAACGGCGGCGTGCACCTGAACTCCGGCATCCCCAACCGGGCATTTTATCTGGCCGCGACGGCGATCGGCGGTTACGCCTGGGAAAAAGCGGGTTATGCCTGGTACGACACGGTTTGCGATCGCAATCTGGCGCAGGATGCGGATTTTGAGGCCTTCGCAAAACTGACGGTAGCACACGGAGAGAAACGCTCCGGCGGCGACGTTGGGGCGGCCATAAAACAAGCCTGGGAACAGGTGGGAGTGTTGTAAATGCAGGTTCCGGAACTGACGGATGACGCCGTGGTTGAGGTGGCCCGGGAAGGCGGCGTCGCTTATATTCCCAAGCTGAGCGGCCAGCGCACCATCGCGCTCTCCTCGCTCAATGAGGCCCAGCGCCAGCGCCTGGTCAGCATCCTGGAGCAGGCCTTTCCGCGCGGTCAGCCGCCGGGGCAGGCCTCGTCACCCGGCAGCGGCGACCAGCGCTATTTCCGCATCCAGATTATCTGGACCGGGCAAAATCAGGCGCACTACGCCGATATCATCGTGCTGGTGCCGGAGCAGGAAGCTCCCGAGTCGCTAGTCGAGCTGTGGCAGAAAGGCGAAGGCTGCGTGTGCGATTAACCTTCGGCCCGAACAAACTCCACGCGTTTTTTGGAGATAAGGCCGTGGCCGTTCTGGCAGAAGTAGTCCACCGCCCCGCAGGCTTTTAAGACCTGGAGTGGCTGATGGCACTCCGGGCAGCGGGCTTCAAGCGCAATATCCTTATTACAGCTCTCGCAATGCGCCACCCCGTTCTGGGGCTCAAGCGGTGCCTGGCAATCCGGGCAGGTAATCGTCATGGTGACTCCTTAAAAGCATTCTGGTCTGCAATAATTTTACCACGTCGCGGTCAGTGCGGGCCACGTAGCTGTTGCTGCAAGGTCAGCAGCAGCTCAACTTCCTCGATTCGGCGACGCGTCGTGCGGCTCACCTCGTGCGGATCCCGTTCAAAAAGACTGTTGGTGCCCAGAATGTGCCCGGCAAGACAGTGCTCGTAGAGTGTCCCGGGAATATGCCAGCGCTGAATGTTCTGACCCTCAATCAGCTCAAGCACATCCTCCGCGCCGCGCCGGTCGTGGCTAATGATGCGCCCGTCGCGCAACCAGAGCCGTAATCCTTTTTGCCCGCCCGCGGGTCCCGCGTATTTGTTAAGCCAGATATCCACCGGCACGCCGCTGATGCGGCCCTGAAGATGCGCCTCGCCCTCCGCCGTGGTCAGGTCTCCTTTTGCGATAGCGCGGCCCAGGCGGTCTTTAGCCGTGACCACCTGCAACGTCATCTCATCACTTCCGCCCAGATAACGCACCGTTTCGCGCAGCATCGCCAGCACGTGCGTACCGATATCCAGGATTACGCCGTCCGGGTGGCGAAGCGTACGCGCGTCCGGCTCGCCGGTAGCAAAGTTAAGCGCGATGGGTTCCCCTGCGGCGTTAACTCCGCTCGGCTCCTGCAAAAAGCCGTCGATTTTGACGATGTCAGAGACGCTGCCAACCAGTGACCGCTTTACCGTTTCGATGCGCGCCATCCAGTGATCGAGCGCCAGCACGCGGGAAGCAGCGTCGGGGTTTGCCAGCAGCGCGTTGAGCTTTTCGATTTGGGGAAGCGTGGCGACGATCGGTTTTTCAATCACAATCCGCGGAACGGCCGAGGCTATGGCCTGTTCCAGCACCTCGAGGTGGTGCAGCGATGCGGTGGTAATAAAGAGAGTATCAAGCGGTACGGCGAGAAGGTCCGTAAACGAAGCGCAGCGCGTGACGCCTTCAGGCTGCCTGGTGGGGAGAACATCAAATCCAAAACAATGAACAGTGTGACCAAAAAGGCGACGTAAGGCGGGCAGATACGCGGTTTCCACGACCGCACCAAGACCGACAAATCCTAACTGCATAGTTTCACCTCAGGGAATCGATGCCGGGGCATAACGCCTGCCCCGGCAAGCCCGAGGTTTATGAGGCGTTAGCAGCCGGTTTAGTCTGCGCATTTTCCAGCATGCGACGTACCGGAACAATGAGGACGATCAGTACCGCGGCACAAATCAGCAGCGCGACGGAGCAGCGCGCAAAGAGATCCGGCAGCATATCCAGCTGGTCGGCCTTCACGTGGCCGCCAATCAGACCCGCCGCCAGGTTACCCAGCGCGCTCGCACAGAACCACAGCCCCATCATCTGGCCGCGCATTCTCTCCGGCGCCAGCAGCGTCATGGTCGCCAGGCCAATCGGGCTGAGACACAGCTCGCCGAGCGTCAGCATCAGGATACTGCCCACCAGCCAGAACGGCGATACGCCCGCCCCACCGCTGCTCAGCACGTTCTGTGCCGCCAGCATCATCAGGCCAAAGCCCGCTGCGGCACACAGGATACCGATAACAAACTTGGTGATGCTGCTCGGACGAATGTTCATGCTCGCCAGCTTCGGCCACGCCCAGCTGAACACCGGTGCCAGCAGGATGATGAACAGGGCGTTGATTGACTGGAACCACACCGCCGGGATTTCGAAATCGCCGATCATGCGGTTAGTGTAGTCGTTGGCAAACAGGTTGAACGAGGTTGGCTTCTGCTCGAACGCGGACCAGAAGAACGCCGCGGAGATCAGCAGAATAAAGCAGACCAGCAGTCTGGCGCGCTCTTTACGGTTCAGTCCTGCAAAAACAAACAGATAAATAAAGTAGAGGGCAACGGATGCCGCAATCACGTAGACCAGCACGCTGGCTACCGCGACCGGGTTAATCACAATCACACCCTGCGCAATCAGCGTCACGATCGTTGCCACGCCTGCCGCCAGCGCCAGCAGCCAGGCGCCCACGCCGTTACGCTTCACCACCGGGCTGTTCCAGGTGGAGTCGAGGCCGACTTCGCCGTCATAGCGTTTCATTGCCGGAACGGCAAACACGCGGAAGATAATCAGCGCCACCAGCATCCCGATACCGCCAATACCAAAGCCCCAGTGCCAGCCGTGGGTTTTGATCAGCCAGCCGGAAATCAGCGGGGCAATGAACGAGCCCATGTTGATGCCCATATAGAACAGCGAGAAACCGCCGTCACGGCGCGCGTCGCCTTTTTTATACAGGGTACCGACCATTACCGAGATACAGGTCTTAAACAGCCCGGAGCCAAGCACGATGAACATCAGGCCGATAAAGAACAGGTTATTGCCCATGATGGCCGAGAGCGCAATCGACAGGTGACCGAGCGCAATCAGGATCGAACCGTACCAGACGGCTCTCTGCTGGCCGAGCCAGTTATCCGCCAGCCAGCCGCCCGGCAGCGCGGCCAGGTACATGGTACCGGCAAAGATACCGACAATCGCCGAGGCGTTTTCACGCGCCAGGCCCATCCCGCCGTCATAGACGGTGGCGGCCATAAACAGGATCAGTAACGGACGAATGCCGTAAAACGAGAAACGCTCCCACATCTCGGTGAAGAACAGGGAACCGAGCGGATACGGATGGCCGAAGAACGTTCGGCTTTCTTTTTGATTAACAGAGGATTGCATAATTCTCCCGAAAGGTATGTCGTCGTGCTTGTAAACACCAGCATGTACGCCGGCCAGTTACGTATCTGGCCGATTTTTTACATGCGGCGAAAAGTTGGTTAACCATTTGATAACCAGGCGCTAGTTTTGTCTAGTACCGGACCCTGGACTTTAAGATGAAAATTCGACGATTGTCTACTTTCTTAGATTTAAACTTGGTTAAAAGTGAATAGTGATTGACTTCACACAGAGAAAACCGGCGGTATGAATGGGCAAAAAAAGCCCGCGATAGTCGCGGGCTTTCGTGCGTTCAGCAAAGCTTATTTGCTTTTCTTAATGTGCTTAATCAGACGTTTACGCTTGCGCATCTGGTTCGGCGTCAGGGTGTTGCGCTTGTTGGCGAACGGGTTTTCCCCTTCCTTGAACTGGATACGGATAGGCGTGCCCATCACGTCCAGCGATTTACGGAAGTAGTTCATCAGATAGCGCTTGTAGGAATCCGGCAGGTCTTTCACCTGGTTGCCGTGGATCACCACAATTGGCGGGTTATAACCACCGGCGTGGGCGTATTTCAGCTTCACGCGACGGCCGCGCACCAGCGGCGGCTGATGGTCTTCCGCAGCCATATTCATGATACGGGTCAGCATGGCGGTGCTCTGACGACGGGTGGAGCTGTCGTACGCTTCGCGCACGGATTCGAACAGGTTACCCACGCCGCTGCCGTGCAGCGCAGAGATGAAGTGTACGCGAGCAAAGTCGATAAAGCCCAGACGGAAGTCGAGGGTCTCTTTCACCTGCTCACGCACTTCATTGCTCAGGCCATCCCATTTGTTGACCACGATAACCAGTGAGCGCCCACTATTGAGGATAAAGCCGAGCAGAGAGAGGTCCTGATCGGAGATCCCTTCGCGCGCGTCGATAACCAGCAGCACAACGTTGGCATCTTCAATCGCCTGCAGGGTTTTGATAACGGAGAATTTTTCCACCACATCGGTGATTTTCCCACGCTTACGCACCCCGGCGGTGTCGATGAGGACATACTCACGCTCATCGCGCTGCATCGGGATGTAGATACTGTCGCGGGTGGTGCCCGGCATATCGTAAACGACCACGCGCTCCTCACCCAGAATACGGTTAGTAAGTGTAGACTTACCTACGTTTGGACGGCCTACGATGGCCAGCTTGATCGGCAGATCCTGCGGGTTGAAGTCGTCTTCAGGCTCTTCTTCTTCGCCCGCTTCGCCGTCTTCAAACTGCGCCCAGTATTCCGCGTCTTCGTTCACCTCTTCCGGCGGGTTCACTTCGTCAACCCACGGCAGCAGAACGGTTTCCAGCAGGCTGGTGACGCCACGGCCATGCGATGCTGCGATAGGGTAGATCTCACCCAGACCCAGTGACCAGAAATCTGCGATGGCCTGATCGGCATCGATGCCGTCGGTTTTGTTCGCCACCAGGAAGGTTGGCTTTTCGCGTGAACGCAGGTGTTTAGCGATAGCGGAGTCCGCCGGCATCAGGCCAGCGCGCGCGTCCACCATGAACAGCACCACGTCCGCTTCTTCAATCGCCAGCAGCGACTGTTCCGCCATGCGGGTTTCCACGCCGTCTTCTGTGCCGTCAATACCACCGGTATCAATACAGATGAACTCGCGTCCTTCCACCTCTGCACGACCGTACTTACGGTCACGCGTCAGCCCCGGGAAATCCGCAACCAGCGCATCACGGGTGCGTGTTAAACGGTTAAAAAGAGTGGATTTTCCAACGTTAGGGCGCCCGACAAGCGCGACCACAGGTACCATGTTTGAAGCCTCATAAAATTCAAAATAACGTCGCTTTCGCGGCGTTTTTAAAAATGTCAAAACGGCTCCTGAGTGAACAGGAGCCGTTTAGTATACTACAACCGCCGGGTAATTAACGCGTGATCGCGTACAGCGTGCCGTCTTTTGCCTGAATCAGCAGTTTGCCGTCGGCCACGACCGGGTCGGTCAGGAAACCAGAGCTGTCGACTTTTTGCTGTGCAACAAAGCGGCCATTATCCGGATCGATCCAGTGCATATACCCTTCGCTGTCGCCCACAACCAGGCTACCGTTGTACAGCGCTGGCGCAGTCAGCAGACGGTGCAGCAGATCGCTTTGCGTCCACAGCGTCACGCCGCCTTCGGTGCTCAGGGCCAGCAGACGGTCGTTCTGGTCAACCATATAGATACGGTTACCTTCAACGATGAAATCATTCACCGAGCCCAGCTCACGTTTCCACATGATCTGGCCGCTGCGCAGATCCAGCGCGGTCAGGTTGCCGTTGTAGGCCAGCGCGTAAACCACACCGTTAACGATGACCGGCGTTGTGTCCACGTCGCTCAGACGGTCAATTTCCGTTGAGCCAGTGGCCTGAGAGATACGCTGCTGCCAGATCATCTGGCCCTGCTGCATCAGCACGGCGCTTACGCGACCGTTGTCGCCGCCGACAATGGCAGCACCAAATGCGGTAGCCGGGGCAGATTCGCCACGCAGAGAGAGCGCAGGCATATCCAGGTTAACGGTCCATTTCACCAGGCCGTCCGCTTCGTTCAGCGCCTGCAGCTGGCCGTTGCTGGTATGAATCAGCACCAGGCCATCGCTCACCACCGGACGAGAGAGGGATTCACCCGCCACGGTCGTTTGCCAGGCAATGGAACCGTCGCTGCTGTTCAGGGCATACACCTGCGCTTTTTCGCTGCCCACGTAGACGTGGCCACCGGCAACGGTCAGGCCGCCAGACAGCAGTGCAGGCTTACGGGAGAACCAGCCGTCTTTTTCCGCCAGGTTAACGGACCACACTTCTTTTCCGTCATCCGCGTTCACCGCTTTTACGGTACCTTTGCGATCGGCCGCATAGACAACGCTGTCTGCATACGCAGGATGAAGGTTGGAATAGAAATCACCAATCCCATTGCCCACGGAGACATCCCACGCGGTGGATGGGGTAAACTGGTTTTCAACCGTCGGCAGTGGGGACATTTTCACAACGTCTTCTTCGCCACTGAACAGTGAACAACCACTCAATAACGTAACAGAAAGCAGTCCTGGCAGAAGTAATTTACGCAATTGCATCGGGTCCCTCTCAGACGGACAAATTATTTATTTTCATCTGCATCATTTCGCTCAGCGCAGGTGAGGCATTGCTCTCTACGCCAGCTTGCCACGCTTTACGCGCGCCCGCTTTGTCACCTTTGCTCAGCAGTGCTTCACCGCGCAGATCGGCAACGATGGCAGCAAAACCTTCGCCTTTGATGGTATCGAGCGTTTTCAGCGCATCGTCAGCTTTTTTCTGCTGAACCTGAATACGTGCCAGGCGCAGATTGATCACCGCTTTCAGATTTTCATCACTGGCGGCAGCAAGGCCCTGAGACAGCTGAGCAACGGCTTTATCCAGTTCGTTCTTATCAACGTACTGCTGAGCCACTTCCAGCGCAGCCAGTGCACCGTAGGTGTTTTTGTTGTCAGCCGCAAATTTTTCTGCCGCCGTCAGCGTTTGCGGCTGATCGGCACGAATTGCGCTCACGGTATTTTCATAGGACAGGGACGCGCCGCGCGCGGAATCCGCCTGATGATTGTTCCAGTAACGCCAGCCTACCAGCGCACCGACACCTAAAATAACCCCAACAACCAGCGCTTTGCCGTTTTCAGCAAAGAAGCGTTTAATCGCGTCGACCTGATCGTGTTCGTTCTCGTAAATTTCCACGCAGTCCTTCTCCTTAGCCCAATAGAGTGCGCAAGTGCGCCGCAACGCCGTCCTGCGTTACCGTTGTCTGCTCACCAGAGCGCAGGTCTTTCACCACCACTTCGCCGTTAGCCACTTCGGACTCACCCAGCACCAGTGCGATACTTGCGCCCCACTTATCGGCACGAGCAAACTGTTTTTTGAAGTTGCCGCCGCCATGGTTGGTCATCAGCTTAACGCCCGGCAGCGCATCGCGCATGCGTTCGGCAAGCTGCATTGCCGCAGACTGCGTTTCCGCGCCTGAGGCCACCAGGTATATATCGACAACAGAATCTGCTTTAAATTCCGGATTAACTGCCTGAACCAGCAAAACAAGTCGCTCAAGACCCATCGCGAAGCCAACCGCAGGCGCAGCGCGACCGCCAAGTTGCTCTACCAGACCGTCATAACGGCCGCCCGCGCACACGGTGCCCTGAGAGCCGAGGCTGGTGGTCACCCACTCAAACACGGTACGGTTGTAGTAGTCCAGACCGCGCACCAGGCGCTGGTTTACGGTGTAGGCGATGCCAGCCGCTTCAAGCAGCTTGCACAAGCCCGCGAAGTGTTCGCGAGATTCTTCATCCAGGTAATCACCCAGCGCAGGCGCATCGTTCAGCAGTGCCTGAACATCGGCGTTTTTGGAATCCAGAACGCGCAGCGGGTTGCTGTACATGCGACGTTTGCAGTCTTCGTCCAGTTTCTCTTTATGCTGTTCCAGGAACGCCACCAGCGCATCGCGGTAGTTCGCACGCGCTTCCAGAGAACCGATAGAGTTCAGCTCGAGGGAAACGTGATCGGCGATACCGAGCGCACGCCACCAGCGGGCGGTCAGCATAATCAGTTCAGCGTCGATGTCCGGGCCCTGCAGACCAAAGACTTCCACACCCAGCTGATTGAACTGGCGATAACGACCTTTCTGAGGACGTTCGTGGCGGAACATCGGGCCGATATACCACAGGCGCTGCTCCTGATTGTACAGAAGACCATGTTCGATGCCGGCGCGTACGCAGCCCGCCGTACCTTCCGGACGCAGGGTCAGGCTGTCGCCGTTGCGGTCCTCAAAGGTGTACATCTCTTTTTCAACCACGTCGGTCACTTCACCGATCGCGCGTTTGAATAACGGGGTCTGCTCTACAATCGGCAAACGGATTTCGCTGTAACCGTAGCTGCCGAGCACCTGCTTCAGTGTGCCTTCAATGCGCTGCCAGATGGCGGTTTCGCCAGGCAGATAATCGTTCATGCCGCGGATGGCTTGAATGTTTTTTGCCACGTTTATTCTCTTTCTATATACAAAAAAAACCCAAAGAATGGGTTCAATCATACATGGGAAGCGGCACGCTTCCCATCACGTTATTTTTCAACCTGCTGAACGCTGATACGCTGTGTTTCGTCCATCATGGCGGCTTTGGCGCGGATGCGGGCTTCAAGCTGGTCGATCATGTCGCTATTATCCAGACGATCTTTACGAACGCCATCTTCATAGAGACCACTTTTCTTGTTACCGCCGGTTACGCCCAGAGTTGACACCAGCGCTTCACCCGGACCGTTTACCACACAGCCGATGATGGAGACGTCCATCGGGGTGATAATGTCTTCCAGACGTTGCTCAAGGGCATTCACCGTCCCGATCACATCGAACTCCTGACGTGAACAGGTTGGGCAGGCAATGAAGTTGATCCCACGCGCGCGAATACGCAGTGATTTCAGAATATCGAAACCAACCTTGATCTCTTCGACCGGATCGGCCGCCAGCGAGACGCGCAGGGTGTCACCGATCCCTTCAGAGAGCAGCAGCCCCAGACCGATCGCGGATTTTACCGAGCCGCTACGCAGGCCGCCCGCTTCGGTGATCCCGAGGTGCAGAGGCTGATCGATCTGCTTTGCCAGCAGGCGATAAGATTCTACGGCCAGGAACACGTCGGACGCTTTTACGCTGACTTTGAACTGATCGAAGTTAAGGCGATCGAGATGATCGACGTGACGCATCGCGGATTCGAGCAGCGCCTGCGGCGTAGGCTCACCGTATTTTTCCTGCAGATCTTTTTCCAGGGAACCGGCGTTAACGCCGATACGGATAGGAATATTTTTATCGCGAGCGCAGTCCACGACCATGCGGATACGCTCTTCGTTACCGATGTTGCCCGGGTTAATACGCAGGCAATCGACGCCGTATTCGGCCACTTTCAGTGCGATGCGGTAGTCGAAGTGAATATCCGCCACCAGCGGAACGCTGACCTGCTGTTTGATCAGTTTGAACGCCTCAGCCGCATCCATGGTCGGGACGGAGACGCGAACAATGTCCGCGCCGACACGTTCTAATGCTTTGATTTGATTGACCGTCGCTTCCACATCGGTGGTGCGCGTATTGGTCATCGACTGAACGGCGATAGGTGCCCCATCGCCGATTGGCACATTCCCAACGTAAATCCGTTTCGATTTTCTACGTTGAATCGGAGCCTGGTTATGCATGAAAAATCTCCCGCGTTGCCCGTCTGTTACTGTACTGCTGATTGTTCGGCATTAACGGTAAGACGTGCAACCTGGTTAGTTCTGATAAAGCGGCTCAGGTCGACAGGTTTTCCTTGATACTGGATCTGTACCGCTGCCGGAGCGCCGATTTTAAGTTTATAAGGCGCCTGGCCCGTTAGGTTTAACGTGCCATCTTTGCGCTGCAGGCCGCTGAACAGTTTTTTACCTGTCGCGTCAGTCACTTCCAGCCAGCAGTCGGCGCTGAAGTTCATTACCAGCGCGTTAGGATCGGCTGCGGGTGTCGCCGTACCCGCCGGGCTGGTTGGCAGAGACGCTGCGGTATTGTCTGCAGGCTGAGTAGCCGCAGGCGCGTTCGCCGCAGTATCAACATTCGCCTGAGAAGGGGCAACCACCGCGTTTTGATCCTGAGCCTGAGGCGCAGCGGTGTTAGCCGTTGCTGCCGGAGCCTGCGCAGCATTGGTCGCTGTCGCATCTGGCGCTGCGGTCTGTGGCTCGCTGGAAGTCGCTGCACCGTCGGTATTCAGCGGCACGCTCTGGGCGTTATCCGCTCCGGCCTGGTTGAGTTCGGCGGAGGATTGATCGGCCATAGTGGTGATCTCTTCCTGCTGCGCCTTGTGGTTTTGCCACCACCACGCACCGGTCAGACCGACCACCACAAACAGCACCAGCCAGGTAAAGCTCATCAGCCAGCCATCACGTTTTTTACGACGTTTCCCCAGGGAGAAGGTCTGCATCGGCGCAACTTTTGCTGCACGGACCGGCGCCTGCTTCTCCATCATTGGCAGTAATTCGTTTTCGGGGATGTGCACCAGTTTTGCGTAAGAGCGGATATAACCGCGCAAGAACGTTGAAGCCAGATCGGCGGGTGCCTTATCTTCTTCAATATCGCGAACCGTGGAAACCTTCAGGCACAAGCGTTCTGCGACGGCTTGCTGGCTGAGTCCGAGTTGTTCACGGGCGTTGCGAAGACGAACGCCAGTGGAGAGTGCTTCATGTTGGTCGTGAGTGGCTTCAGTATTCATTCGCTACAACTACTGGTACGTGAAAAAAA
Source organism: Enterobacter sp. 5-4 (assembly GCF_000612205.1). Taxonomy (NCBI): domain Bacteria; kingdom Pseudomonadati; phylum Pseudomonadota; class Gammaproteobacteria; order Enterobacterales; family Enterobacteriaceae; genus Enterobacter; species Enterobacter sp. 5-4. The sequence continues at coordinate 103,315 of NZ_JFHW01000025.1, forward strand.
GGGTTCAGGCGCCGGTGAGTCACAATGCCACCCGCACCGCGAAACTTCTGGTCAGTTAACCTTGAACACAGAGTATAAGACTGTCAGCCCGGAGATGACAGTACAGCCCTGCCCGTACGGCTAAACTGTTGTTACGTCGTTACATACTGCCCGAAAGTCGGATGAAACGCACCGTAATTATTGATCAGTCTTCACGAATCTGACTGATTATTCAGTAAGGTTATGTCTCACGGCGCAGATAATGCGCCGTGAGTGCATAATAATCAAACAGCTTTAACCGCGATCGTCTCGCCCTGCATGCGTTTACGCAGGGTACGCTTGGTACGGTCAATAACATCACCAGCCAGCTGTCCACATGCGGCATCAATATCATCACCACGCGTTTTACGCACGATGGTGGTGAAACCATACTCCATCAGCACCTTGGAGAAACGGTCGATACGGCTGTTCGAGCTACGGCCATACGGCGCGCCCGGGAACGGGTTCCACGGGATCAGGTTGATTTTACATGGCGTATCTTTCAGCAGTTCAGCCAGCTGATGCGCATGTTCGGTACCGTCGTTGACGTGGTCCAGCATCACGTACTCGATAGTGACGCGACCCTGGTTGGCGTTGGATTTCTCCAGATAGCGACGTACGGCAGCGAGGAAGGTTTCGATATTGTACTTTTTGTTGATTGGCACAATTTCGTCACGAATTTCATCGTTTGGCGCGTGCAGGGAGATCGCCAGCGCGACGTCAATCATATCGCCGAGCTTGTCCAGCGCAGGCACAACGCCTGAGGTCGACAGCGTGACGCGACGCTTGGACAGACCAAAGCCGAAGTCATCCAGCATGATTTCCATCGCCGGAACGACGTTGGTCAGGTTCAGCAGCGGCTCACCCATCCCCATCATCACCACGTTGGTGATTGGGCGAGTGCCGGTCACTTTTGCCGCGCCGACGATTTTCGCAGCACGCCAGACCTGGCCGATAATTTCTGAAACACGCAGGTTACGGTTAAAGCCTTGCTGCGCGGTTGAGCAGAATTTGCACTCCAGCGCACAGCCAACCTGGGAGGAGACACACAGCGTCGCGCGGTCTTCTTCCGGAATGTAGACGGTTTCAACGCGCTGATCGCCCACCGCAATCGCCCATTTGATGGTGCCATCTGCGGAGCGCTGCTCTTCCACCACTTCCGGGGCGCGGATTTCAGCCACTTCTTTGAGCTTATTGCGCAGGACCTTGTTGATGTCAGTCATGTCATCAAAATTGTCGCTGCAGTAATGGTACATCCACTTCATGACCTGATCGGCACGAAATGGCTTTTCGCCCATCTCTTTGAAGAACTCGCGCATCTGCTGACGGTTCAGATCCAGCAGGTTGATTTTTCCATTTTTATTGGGAACCGCAGGAATGGCGACTTCGGAGGTATTCACTAATTCAGACATAATATTTACCGGCCTCGTTGTTACACGTTATGGCCCATGGAGGGTTGAATAGAAACGCCCCGGAAAGCGGTCTGCTCGTCCGGGGCGTTGCATTGTACAAAGTCTGGCGCAGGGATGCCACGTCTGGACGCGGCATTTACGAAAATAATGTGTAAACGAAACCGTTAAATTAACGGGTACGTGGACACACTTCGCCTTCTGCGAAGAAGAAAGCGATTTCGCGTGCAGCAGATTCAACAGAGTCAGAACCGTGGGTACCGTTCTCGGTGAAGCTGTCAGCGTAGTCAGCGCGCAGAGTACCTGCCAGCGCGTTGTCCGGGTTGGTTGCGCCCAGCAGGTCGCGGTGACGCTGTACGGCGTTTTCGCCTTCCAGTACGGATACCACGATTGGACCGGAGGTCATGAACTCAACCAGGCCGTCAAAGAATGGGCGACCTTCGTGCTCAGCGTAGAAGCCGCGCGCCTGCTCAACGGTCAGGTGCAGCATTTTGGTACCAACAATTTTGAACCCTGCAGATTCAAAGCGAGCGAAGATGCTGCCAATAACGTTTTTTGCCACCGCGTTTGGTTTGATGATGGAAAAAGTACGTTCAATAGCCATGATAACCTCTGTCAATGTTCTGTTGTTTTGCATACCTGAGTATGGTGTGGCGCGGATTATAAAGAGCTATAGCGCTATTGCCTATGGTTCTGCATAACATTTTTTTAAAATGAGACGAAGATTAGCAACAGTCCGGGTTTCGCATATCGTGTTGATGGTGAAAACAGAGCGGACACTGCTTTTCATCAGGCGTAAATGACCAGAAATGACGGTGGCACGTCAGGCAAACGGCTTCATATGCCAGTATGGCGACGTTTTTCGCCGTTCCTTCTGTTTGCGTCACTTTTATCGCCGCATGCTGGCATACCGCTTCGCAGCCGCAGCAACCGGTACAACGTCCGGTTTCGACGATCAGTTCAGCGTTCTCAAACCGAATCGCGTTTTCCGTACAACTCCGCCAGCACGCGCCGCACAATACGCACTTTCCGGCGTCGAGATCTATCTCTGCCTCACTAACCCCAGAAAACGCTCTGCGCAGTTCACGCTGACCGGGCACGACGCTACAGGTCCGGACATCCTCACGGGGAACGTGCATCAGCGCACGGCGGGCGATATTAACCTCGTTGACGGGGAAAAGTTTAAACGCCCATGCCGCTTCACCGCGTCGACGAAGCACAAGATTAAGCCGGGCAATCGCCAGCAGCCAGTCAGGATACTGCTCCACGTCGATACTGATAAAACGAACATGGTGCTGTGCATGCCAGAGCAGCAGTTCATTCACATCCGGCGCACGTTCAGTAAAAGGCCCGACAAGCGTATCGCCACACAAAAAGCGTTTTCGCGGCGTGATGCCGGTGATGGCCTCAGTGGGGCAAACAAACAGGCAGTCACCGCATTCAATACAGCGGTTCTCATCAACCGAGATATCTGCGTCCGTAAAAGAAAAAGCCTGCACGGGGCAAACGTCAGCGCAGGCGCAACAGGAAGCATGGCGAAAACGGCGACGGACGCACGCATGCGTCACGTCCATCGCCGGGCCAAACGTCAATCTGCCCATCAGTCAATACTGAAGAAAACGAAGCGCAGCATCAGCTCACCCGCAATCAGCAAGGCGCTGCCCAGCAGCATTGTGCCTCGCGCCGCTTTTAACCCGCCTGCAGCAAAGCACAGCATACCCACGACAGACACACACCAGCTCAGCAGATGCACGGTGCGCAGTTGTTGCAGCATCTGTAATGGCGCATGAGGGAACGTCACCACGGTGTTGTCCATAGCCGAGATGTCGGCCAGCCAGACGGGCTGCATCACCAGACGCACAAGCACCAGCAGCGTGATAATGACCACCGCCGCACGCAGAGTAGCCCGGGAACGCATCCCAACCGCCATGCAGGCTGAACCAATACGATAAACAGCACCAGCGTGTTGATATGCTGCCACGTCACCACGGACGCATGCATGTAGATCTGCGCCATGCAGAACACATCCACCAGCCCGACAAGGCCCGCCGCCGCCAGAAGCAGCTTCCAGCCTGGCTTTTTGGCGAACATCAGCAGCGTCGCGAGCCCCAGCGCCGCCAGGTAAAGGCTGGCAAAGATAATCTCACGGCTCAGCCAGGAGCTGGAGACATGGCGCAGCGCGTTGAGAGCATTGAGCGGATAGCCCATGTGCAGCGCCGAGGCGAGCAATCCGAGGCTTGCGAGCACAAACGCCCCGGCAGCAGGCAGAAGCGCGCTACGCTGCAAAACATGCGCCCCCCCGAACGCCAGCCAGAGCGTCACGCCTACCGAGCCCTGCAGGAACAGTGTAAAAATCAGCAGCGGTAACTCATGCATGGCGTTTGCCCTCTTTCTCTGCACTCTGATGCGCTTTGATCACCAGATTCGGTTTTGTGATGGAAGAATCAGGCAAGCCTTTCACGTCACAGACCGCACCATACTTCGCCCGCAGTTCATCAATCGGCCCGAATTTAATCGCTTCGAGTGGACAGGTTGCCACACAGACGGGCTGCTCCCCCTTCGCCTGCAGATCCACGCAGAAATCGCATTTTGACATCTGCCCGGTCTGCTCGTTGAGCTGTGGCGCGCCGTAAGGGCATGACCACGCACAGTAGCCGCAGCCGACGCACTTATCTGTATCAACGCGCACAATGCCGTCTCCAGGACGCTTGTGCATCGCCGTGGTCGGACAGTTTTTAGTGCAGATGGGGTCTGCACAGTGGTTACAGGAAATAGAGAGCGTGTAGGCAAACACATTGTTGCTGACGCCGCCCTGCCCGGTGGGGATGAAATTCCCGCCGTTGACTTCGTACAGGCGACGGAAACGACGTCCGACCTCAAGGTTGTTTTTATCTTTGCATGCCACCTGGCAGGCTTTACACCCTGAGCAGCGTGAAGAGTCGATATAAAAGCCCAGCTGTTTGTCGCTCACCGGCGCGTAGTGTTTAAACTGACTCATGCTTTTGCCACCTCCACCAGCATGGTTTGATGTGAATTCCCTTTCGCAAGCGCGGTAATACGAGCCGAACTGAGCACGTTCGCGCAGCCGCCTTTATCAATGCCCTTCTCATCCGGCTGCCACCAGGCACCTGCCTGCATGGCTACCACGCCAGGAATGATGCGCGGCGTAACCTCCGCCGGGATCTCACAAATGCCGCGTGCGTTATGGATACGCACGGTATCTCCCTGCGCAATGCCGCGCTTCTGCGCGTCCTGAGGGTTAATCCACAGCTTCTGCTGCTGTGCTTCAATTAACCACGGGTTGGCGTACTGGGTAGAGTTGGCGCGGTTTTTCCCTTTCCAGGTGATCAGCTGTAGCGGGAAGGTTTTTGCCAGTTCGTCTTCCGGCCCTTCGTGGGCAGGCACGTAGTGCGACAGCGCCGGAATTTCCGGGTGCTGCATGTCGTACAGACGCTTCGAGAAGATCTCAATTTTCCCGGACGGCGTCGGGAACGGATGATTTTGCGGGTCGCGAATATTGTCTTCAAAGGCGACAAACGGCGCGCTTTTGAAGAGATGCTGACGCGTCTTTTGCAGCGTCGCGAAGTCCGGCAGGTTTTCATCTGGCATGGAGAGCCGCGTCTGCTCCCAGATGTGCTCAATCCACGCCTTTTCGTCACGCCCTTCGCTGAATGCCGGTTCGACGCCAAGCTTAGCAGCGACCTCCCGCAGCCAGTCGTAGTCTGAACGGCGCTCAAATTCAGGCTCAATCAGCTTTTCCGACAGGATCAGATAGCTTGCAGTACCCCAGGTTTCGCCGATATTCCAGCGTTCCATAAAGCTGGTTTCCGGCAGGAGAAGATCGGCGTATCGGGCGCTCGGCGTCATAAACAGATCGCTCGCGACGATAAACTGGATTTTCGACTCGTCTTCCAGCACGCGGGTTGCCTGATGAAGATCCGGGTTCTGGTTAGCCAGATAATTGCCCGCCAGCGAGAAGAGGATGCGGATATTGCTGTCCAGCTTTTCGGCATCCTTCAGGCCGACGTCCGCCGTTACCTTAGAGGCATCGTCGGCGGCCTGCACCCAGTTCATCACCGATATTTTGGCTTTCACCGGGTTATCCGGCATCTCCGGGCCTGCGGCAAATTTACGGTTAGCACAGCCGCCGTAGCCTGCAGCCCAGCCGCCTTTCACCCCGACGTTACCCGTCAGCGTGGCCAGTATCGTCGAGCCGCGCGCGGTGCGCTCGCCGCAGTTATGGCGCTGCGGTCCCCAGCCCTGGATCAGCGCAGCGGGTTTGGTGGTTGCGTAGTCGCGCGCCAGCTGACGAATGGTTTGCGCAGGCACGTGGGTGATCTTCTCTGCCCACTCAGGCGTTTTTGCTACGCCATCTTTTGCCCCGTTCAGGTAAGCCATCAGGGATTCATTGGCCGGAACGCCTTCCGGCATAGCGTCTTCATCAAAGCCCAGGGTATAGCGCTGAATAAAGTCGCGATCGTGCAAGTTCTCCGTGACGATCACGTACATCATGGCGTCCATCAGGGCGTTATCGGTTGTTGGCAGCAGCGGGACCCACTGGTCAGCAAGGGAGGACACCGTATCTGAATAGCGCGGATCGACAACGATGAAACGGGTGCCGTTTTGCTTCATCTTCTGGAAGAAGTAGTTGCTGTGACCAAAAATCGTTTCCGTCGGGTTATGTCCCCAGAGGATGACCAGTTTGGTGTCCAGCAGCGTGTCCAGCGAGCTGCCGCTGGAGGCGGTGCCGTAGGTATAGGGCGTTGCCGCTGCGGTGTTGCCCATGCTGACCGAGTGATAGCTTTCGAGATAGCCGCCGGTTAAGTTGAGGAGACGACGAACCATTTTATCGCCGGAGAACGTTCCTCCCGAAACTGCGGTGCCAACATGCACATAGCGCGAAGCAGCACCGTATTTTTGCGTAATGGTTTTTAATTGATTCGCAATAAGCGTTGTGGCTTCATCCCAGGTAATACGTTCGAATTTTCCTTCGCCACGTTTACCCACGCGTTTCATTGGATATTTAAGCCGATCGGGATGATAAACAAATTTCCGATACGCGCGTCCGCGAACGCAGGCGCGCATCACCGGCATTTGAGGATCCAGTTCATTATCCGGACGCGTAGAGATGCGTGTGACCACGCCGTCGCTGACGTGCGCCCGAATATCGCATTTCCCGCCACAGTCAAAGGTGCTGCAGGTTTGAATGACTTTTTCTTCGGGTTCGTTCACTGCCGCAGGCATTGTCGCCGCCTGCGCTTTTCCGCCTTTTACCACAAACGGCAGAGCGGCAAGCGCGGACCCGGCCTGAATAAAGTGACGCCGGGAGAGAGCGGGATTAAGACTCTCTCTCAGTTTATTATTTTTTTTCATTGCTCGTTCCTTCAAATAAAAACGCATTCTCGTTTTTTTGCAGAACCGAACATTGATAATTATCAAGCTAACCCTTCTGGATTATTTTAATAAGCCATTTCGAAATTCACCGTCGCTATTTGACCGTTTTCATCCATTACTATTAATTGATATTCACCCGGCAAATATAATTTCAGTGAATATTTATATTCATGTCCCTCTAAAGGCTCGCCATTTAAAAACCACCATCGCTGCCCTTCTCCACCGCTGGTTGAGAGAGAAAGCGTTATAGTTGTCTCACCCGGAAGACGCTTGATGACGGCCCCCTCTCTGACCCCTGACAGCATAAGCGGCGCGATATTGCTGTTATCCAGAGGCGGACAAACTGTTGATGCTGCCGGGAGACGCGCCGCTCTTTTTTCCGAAGCGGGCAGCCACGGCTCCAGCGGCAGCGGCCAGACATCCAGGACTTTTTCAGTAGCATCCGGGCAATCTGCGGCCACGCGTTTGCCGGTTTTATCCAGCCAGACCGGGAAACGAATGCCGCGTATGCCCTCCTGTTCAGGGAGAAGCAGCGTGGGCGGTTCACTCCCTTCCAGCAGCCAGGTCGACAGGCGACGTCGACAGTTTTCACTGCCTTCCGGTAGCGACTGGCCGCCCGGCCAGCAGATCACGCCCCGCCCGACGCTCTCCGGACGCGGATCGCGCGGCAGGCGGGCTTCGTCTACCGTTGAACGTGACTGAAGCAGATTATTGACCTGGTTTAACAGCGGAACCGCGCTGGCAAACCCAAACTGTCCCGCCACGGGCGTGCCGTCCGGTCGTCCGGTCCAGATGCCTATCACATAACGGGCATTCAGACCGATGGCCCAGGCATCACGGTACCCGTAGCTGGTGCCGGTTTTCCACGCCAGCGGCGCAATCTGTGGCAGCGCATTGTCCGGCAGCGGCTGCGCTTCATTGGCAAGAATACGGCGAATAATCCACGCCGAGCCTGGCGATAACAGCGGGCGTTCAGTCAGCGGATCGCCCGGCTGTAACCGCAGCCTTCCCGCCTTACCGTGTCGGGCAAAGGCACTATAGGCCGCAGCGATATCTGCCAGCCGCGCGCCCGCCCCGCCGAGGATCAGAGACAAATTCGGCTGTGCCCCCGCAGGCAGGATCAGCGGCAAGCCTGCGTTGCTTAGCATCCCGGCAAATCGTTTTGGTCCGTAGGCTTCCAGCACCTGAACGGCCGGCAGGTTGAGGGAGCGGACCAGCGCTTCACTCATGCTGACCGGTCCATGGAACCCGCTGTCAAAATTCCCGGGACGATAATCACCGGTTTTTCGGGGAACGTCCTGAAGCAGCGAGGCGGGATGGATCAGGCCATCGTCCAGCGCCATGCCGTAGATAAAGGGTTTTAAGACCGATCCTGGGGATCGGATCGCATTGACCATATCCACATGGCTAAAACGCGTGTCATCGTTGATATCCACCGACCCAACCCAACCGCGCACTTTCATATCGGTATGATCGACCACGATCATCGCCAGCGAGCTGCGGGCCGGCAGGCGGGATTTCCAGTTCATCGCCAGCTCTTCCAGCTGCCGCTGCAGTCCGGCATCCAGCGTGGTGACAATTTTCGTGTCGCGACTTTTGCCGAGCATCATCCGAGCAAAGAGCGGCGCCAGCTGCGGCATCTGCCGGGGCGCCAGCCATACTGATTCTTCACGGGACTCTTTGACCTGCTTTGCGGACCAGACCCCCTGCGTCGCCATGCGGTCGAGCACTTTATTGCGCGCCGCTTCGGCCCGTTCAGGCCAGCGGTCCGGGCGTAATCGACTCGGTGCCTGCGGCAGCACCGCCAGCAGCGCCGCGTCGGAATAGCTGAGCTGCGACGGCGGCTTGCCCAGATACGTCCAGCTTGCCGCTCCCACGCCCTGCAGCGTACCGCCAAAGGGGGCGCGATTGAGATAGAGCGTCAGGATTTCGCGTTTGGAAAGATGCCACTCCAGCTGCATGGCACGCCAGAGCTGGCGAATTTTGCCGCCAAAGGTGCGCGGATGCGGGTCCAGCAGTCGCGCGACCTGCATGGTGAGCGTGCTTCCGCCAGAGATGACTTTCCCGGAACTGAGATCCTGCCAGGCGGCGCGCAGGACAGAGAGCGGGTTTACGCCGGGGTGATCCCAGAACCAGCGATCTTCATACTGGATCAGCGCCTCAAGATAACGGGGAGAGACCTCTTCGATCGTCACCGGATAGCGCCAGATCCCATCGCTATCGGCAAAACGCCAGAGCGGCGTGCCCTTCTCATCCACCACCACCCGGGCAGGGTTAACCTCTTTCAGCGGCAACGGCCACAGGCGGTCGGCAGCGATAATCAGCCCCCCTAAAACGAGAAGCGCTCCCGCCAGCCATAGCCAGCGGGAGCGTGTCAGACGTGCCATTCGCATATTACGGAACAACAATCAGCGGGCCGCTGGCCGCACCCGTTGCCCGCCACTGCGGCACATACATAGACTCGACCATCGGAACCGGCACCTGGTAGGTTCCCGGCGTCACGGCGCGCGCCAGATAAACCAGCGTGACCGGCTGACCTTCATTTACCGGCACGGCCGCCACAAAGCGGTCGTCGCGGAATTCCATATGCTGAATGTCCGCCTGCTGCATCTGGCTGAGCAGGTTCTGCACCTCACTGCCGCTGTCCTGCAGGCTGGCGCTGCTGCTTGCCAGGTTCTGGTTTTCCAGCTCCAGCCCCGCAGGCAGGAGATCTACCACCAGCGCGTCCGGCACGTTCTGGCTGGCTTTAACTTCCAGCCACACCAGCACCAGCTCGCCGCTCTTCAGCGAAGAGAGTGATTTCGTACTGCCGTCGGTTGCCAGGATATGACGTTCGACCTGCAACACGTTCGAGCTCGGCTGAGGGGCATATTCCGGATAACCGGTGCTGTCCAAACGTACCCAGAGCGGTGTCGTTCCGGTATTGGTGACCTGCAGCGCGCCAAGCTGGTCGCCGCTCACGTTTTGTACCTGCGCTTTATCGCCACCTGATGCGGAATCTGACAGGGAGGTTTTCGCCTGCCATGCACCTGACAGAGTTTGCAGCGAACGTCCGGCCAGGAACAGCGCGTTGCTCTCCTGAGTGGACAACCAGCGCTGGCTGAAGGCCTGTTCAGACAGGGCATTCAGCAGCGTATTTTGCGCATCCGGCAGCAGTTTGTACTCCTCCAGCAGGGAGAGCATCAGCGCGTTATCGCGAAGCTGGCTGCCGTAATCGGCCATCCAGGTTTTGCTGTCGTTGCGCGGCGTTTTGAGCGCCAGATCCAGCGCCTGCTGGCTGCGCGGGGCATCGCCCATCAGCCTGAGCGCCATGCCCAGCTGCATCAGCGGCAGGCCGGACGCCGCCTGATCGTGACGATCCCAGATTTCACGCAGCGCGCCCAGCGGCGCTTTTTGCTGACGAGCCAGCACCAGCGCGGCATAGGCCTGAACGGCAAATTTACTGGCCTGAGTATCATCGCTATAGCGAATGGACATCATGCCCGGGTCCTGCAGGTAGCGCAGCAGACGGCTATTGGCGTTATTTACCGCATCGGCAGGCACGCTATAGCCCTGCTCGCCCGCCCGCACCAGGAAGTCGGTCACGTAGGCCGTCAGCCAGTACTCTTCCGGACCGTTTTTATCCCACAGCGCAAAACCACCGTCTTCACGCTGCATCTGCAGCAGACGGGAAATACCGATATCAATGGCGGCACGGCGTTTATCGTCCGTATCACCTTTGATACCAAGCGCCGTCAGCTGCGCCGCGTTGGTGTAGAGCGACGGGAACAGGCCGCTGGTGGTCTGCTCCAGGCACCCATACGGATAGGCCTGCAGTTCGCGAATATAGCGCGCCAGGTTGAGCGGTGGTTTGCCGCTCAGCAGCAGTTGCCCCTGCAGAGTGGCAGGAGAGAAACCGTTACTGTGCTGCGCCGGTGCGGTCCAGGATTCGCCAGGGTTGAGCATGGCACCGGTATTCACCGTCTGTGCCGGAAATGCCGGACGCACGCCGATTTTCCAGCTCTTCTGCTGTGGTGCAAAGGTCTCGCCCGGAAGCTGCAGGCCGGTAACCTGTGCTGTTACCTCTCCGTCACCATACCCCTCCAGCGCACGCACCGGAATAAACAGGGTGGTCCGCGCCCCCGGAGGCAGCTGCACCGGCTGCGGCTGTCCACCTTCCAGCGACAGTTTGCCTGTCGCGGTCAGGGCAACGTTCAGCGTTTGCGGCTGGTCGGTCAGGTTGGTGAGATCCAGCGTCAGGCGTGAGGTGTCTCCACTTGCCAGGAAGCGCGGCGTGTTGAGCTCAGTAATAACCGGCGCGGCCACCACAACCTTGCTTTCGCTGCTGCCGAAATCGTCTTCTGTCCAGGCCTGCGCCATCAGACGCAGTTCGCCGTTGAAATCACCAATCGGCAGCGTAATCGTGCCTTCCCCGTTGACATCCAGCGTAACCGGCTGTGCCTGCTGGGCAATGATGGTGACGTGGTTCACCGGCGGTTTGCCGCCGCGCTTCAGTTCATCCCCATCGCCACCGAAGCGCAGCGCGGCCAGACGGCCCTGCCCTTCAATGACCTGGCCGTATATATCGTAGATATCCGCGCCGTAACGCTTCTGGCCAAAGAAAGCCTGCCACGGATCCGGCGTGACGTAATCGGTAATGTTCAGCACGCCGCTGTCCACCGCCGAGACCAGCACGTTCACCTTCTGCGGCACGGCCCCCTCTTTCACGCTGGCTTTCACCTTCACCGAGAGCGTCTGGTTTGGACGCATTTTCTGCGGGTTATCGAGCGCAATATTCAGACGGCGATTTTCATCGCCCATCGGCAGATGCAGCAGACCGACCGCACGTTTCGGCGTGGCGGATTTGGATTTATCTCCGGGACGTACCACCAGCGTACTCAGGTAGAGGTCGTGACGCTTCCAGGCCTTGTCGACCGGGATAGCGAGATCCAGTCCGTTTGCCGGTACGTCGATCTCTTTCCACCACAGCGGCCCTTCGCTGGACTCGATCATCGCATAGCCCTTGCCTGCGGCCGGCGCGGCGATGTGCAGTTGGATGGTGTCGCCCGGCTGATAGGCTGGCTTATCCAGTTTCAGCGTCACGCGGTCAGGGCGCGCGGCCCCAGTGCCATCGCTGTTATCCTGCCAGCTGTAGCCTGCCCAGAAGCGCACGCTGCTGACCATTTCATCAGGCGCTTTGACTTCCAGACGATAAGAGCCCCACTCTACCGGGAAGGTAACTTTACCCGTTTCATCGGCCTTAAGCGTCAGCTCCTGCTCGCCTTCGACGAGGTCTTTCTGATCGAACTGAGACTGCCAGCCTTCGCTCTCAGACCAGTTCCAGAAGTAGTCCCGACGCTCGCGAATCAGACGAACCTGTAACCCGGAAACGGCCTTTTTCGCGCCGCTGGCATCGGCATACACGATGTCGAAACTGGCGTTGCCGTTCTCATCAACAATCGGCTGGTTGACGGTCGTATCGGTGCGGTAGTCGTAAACCGCCTTGCTGGCGAACTGAGGGCGAATACCCGGCAGCTCAGCCGCCGGCCAGATAGCCTGCTCAGCGCGACGCGTCACCGGACGACCACCTGATTCCAGCAGGCTGGCCTGCAGGATCAGCTGCAGCGGAGAGTGCACGTCTTTCCACTGGCTTTCGGTAGAAACCTGCCCACGCCCCTGCTCGTCCAGCGTAAGCTGAACTTCATCCAGGCTGCGGCTCAGGTTCTCTTCGGCGATATCACCAAACTGGAAGCCCGGCAGCGCGGCCACCGCGTCACGCAGCGGACGCAGGAAGAGCTGGCCCTGCAGAGAGTTACCGTTGGCCGGTGCGCCATACAGGTAATAGCCGACCACGTTAAAGTCGACGTTATCCTGCGGTGAAACCGGCGTTTTTTGTCCGCTCAGGTTGAGCGCCATGCGCTCTGGCATGAAGTCTTCGACGTGGAAGTCCCACAGGCGCTGCAGGTTATCGCCCGTGTTGGCGCGGATATGCCACATGCCGGTCTGCGCCCCGCTGTCCAGCGGGTAGTTGAATCGGTAGAGACCGTTTTCAGGCTGAACAACGATCGAGCGAGCCACCTGACCGTCAGGGCGCAGCACGTCAAGCTTCACGGGCTGATCGGGAAGCGGCTTACCGTCACTGTCGCGCAGCAGGCCGTTGAGGATCACCGTTTCGCCCGGGCGATAGAGATCGCGTGGGCCAAACATGAAGAATTGCTTGCTGTAGCCCGGGCTCCCGGCAATATCAAACTCCGCCAGATCAAGAGCCGGTAGCTTGAGGTCAAGCAGCGTGGTCTGGCCGTCTTTACTCGCCAGAATCAGGGCAGCCTCTTTGTCGGTCTCAAGCTTTGCGTGGCCATCGCCGTCGCTTTTCGCTTCGGCAAGGGTCTGCCCTTTGTCATTCAGCAGGGTAACGGTAACCCCGGACTGCGCCGCACCGTTCTCCAGACTCTGGGTGAAGATGTCCAGGCGATTATGATAACGGTGAGCGGACAGGCCAATATCGCTTAAGGTAAAGAGCGTCGCGGCGTTGCTGTAGTTATAGTGCCCGGCCTGGTTCATGACCGCGATGTAAACCCCAGACTGCTGGAGCGGTTTAATATCCTTCAGGGGCAACAACAATTTTTCGCGCGTGTTGCGCGCCGGATTAAGATCGAAGCGACCGGTGTAAACCAGCTCCGCCATCTTTAGCAGGTTGTCGGATTCCCAGTTGGTGAGGGAGTTGCGGTATTCCCACTGGCTGACAAAAGAGGCCAGCGATTCCGGCTTCACGCGGTAGAAATTGACGTCCACGTTGTTGACGTTAAGCGCCATCACCGGCAACCCTTCCACCACCTTGCCCGGCAGCAGCGAGCCGCGGCTGGCAAACCCGACGGTAGGCTCGACGTCCCGGGTGGTGAGGGCTTTTTCATAATCAATGCCGAACGTCGCCTTATTCAGCGCCTGCAGGCCCCGTTCAACGGTGACGACCAGGTTGCGGTTGGGCTCCAGATGACGCAGGCGAAGCTCTTTCAGGTTAGGCGCAAGTTCCCACGCCCCGTCAACTTTGCCGCTTTTTTTGTCCACGACATGCACGGTTTTCGCGAAATCCTGATCGGGATTCAGCGGAACCGAGAATGTCAGCACCAGCGTGGCGGCACCGTCGAGCTGAACTTCAGAAGCATCCAGCAGGGTCAGCGCTTTTCCCTGACTCTGGGCGGCTAGCTTAGCCAGCGTTTCAGCATTTGGCTTTTCCGCGGCTTTTGGTGTGGATGCGGTGGATGCCGCGGGAGCCGCAGCCTGAGGTTTATCGTCGCTGTTATCACAGCCGACAAGCGTAAACGTAGTAAGCAGCGCAAGAGAGAGCGCGGCTAAGCGAAACGGTTTCATCCTTTGTCCCTGGCCCAGAGGGGGCCTGTTGGTCGTCGTCCGGATAAGTATTATCCGCAAGTTTCATTAATTCAAAAAGTCCAATTTTAGAATCTGGAAAACGCCTCGCAGAATGGCATCACGCCGCTACGCCGTGATGGAACCGCGATCACAGCGCATAACGTCACATGTTACCTTTCACGTCATTTGTTTTTAAAACAAGAAGATAGCTGGGTAAACACATCTGAAGACTGCTAGTTTTATGACCATGACGCACCCCGAGTGCGCGGTTCAAAAAGAGAGAAAGCCATGAAACGAGCCGTGAACGCCCTACAAAATTTCGGAAAATCATTGTACGGACCGGTGCTTATCTTACCGATCGTCGGTCTGTTTATCGCCTTTGGTAACGTGCTGGGTAACGGTAATCTCGCCGAGTACCTGCCGTTTCTCGGTCATCCGCTGATTCAGCATCTTGGTCAGTTGATCGCAAAATCTGCCGTGTCGGTGCTGGTTAACCTGGCGCTGGTGTTTGCCGTCGGTATTCCGATTGGCCTGGCAACGCGCGATAAAGGATATGCCGCGCTGATTGGCCTGGTCACTTTTGTCGTATTCATCAACGCCATGAACGTCACGCTGCAGCTGCAGGGCGCACTGGCGCCAGCGGCGCAGATGAAAGCGGCCGGACAGACGCTGGTACTGAGCGTGCAGGTGCTGGAGATGGGGGTCTTTGCCGGGATACTGACCGGAGCGCTTTCCGGCTATCTGTACAACAAATATTCCGGCGTACAGTTTAACGGCGCGATGGCGATTTACTCCGGCCACTGTTTTGTCGCCATTGTGATGCTGCCCGTCTCCATGCTGCTCGGCGTGGTGTTGAGCGAACTGTGGCCCTTTGCCCAGCATGGCATTAGCGCCCTGGCGCTGGCCATCAAAGGCTCCGGGCCGTTTGGCGTGGCCATCTACGGTTTCCTGGAACGCATTCTGGTCCCCACCGGCCTACACCATCTGGTTTATACGCCGTTCCTCTATACCGAGCTGGGCGGCACGCAGGAGGTATGCGGCGCAACCTATCAGGGCGCGCGCAATATCTACTTTGCCGAGATGGCCTGCCCGGACGTGAAGCAGCTCAGCAGCACCGTGGTGTGGGACGCACGCGGCATCAGCAAAATGTTTGGCCTGCCTGCCGCGGCGCTGGCGATGTATATGACCGCCAGGCCAGAGCGTAAAGCGGCGGCGAAAGCGATTCTGATCCCGGCGGCACTGACTTCGCTGCTGGTCGGCGTGACCGAGCCGATTGAGTTCTCCTTCCTGTTTGTCGCCCCGCTGCTGTTCGTGGTGCACGCGGTGCTGACCGGCATCGGCATGATGCTGTTCTCGCTGCTGGGCGTTCACGCCATCGGCGCCAACGGGATTATCGACTTCATCCTTTACAACCTGCCGCTCGGCACGGCCAAGTCCAACTGGCCGATGTACATCTTTGTCGGGCTGATCATGTTCGCCCTCTACTTTGTGGTGTTCCGCTTCCTGATCCTGCGCTTCAACATGAAAACGCCGGGCCGTGAAGATGAGGACCAGGAGACGCGCCTCTACAGCAAGCAGGAGTACCAGGCGAAGGGCAATAACGACGGTCTGGGCGAGTCCATCGTGGTGGGGCTGGGCGGTCGGGAAAACATTGAAGTGGTGGACAACTGCTACACCCGCTTGCGCGTCACGGTAAAGGACGTCGCCATTATCGACGAGCCGCGCCTGAAGGCGACTGGCGCGAAAGGGATTATCAAACAAGGTAACAACGTTCAGGTGGTCTACGGGCTGCATGTCAAAAAAATGCGAGAAGCCGTTGAGACGTTTCTCTGAAAGGAGCTAAAGATGTTAACACCCCCATTCATTCTGTCGATTGCCGGCGGCGGCAGCACCTACACGCCGGGCATTGTGAAAAGCCTGATGGTGCGCCTGCAGGATTTCCCGCTGGCCGAAATTCGCCTTTACGATATCGACGAAGCGCGTCAGAACACCATTGCGCCGGTCGTCGAGAAGGTCATTCGCGACCACAGTCAGCGCATCACATTTACCGTCACCAGTGACCCGGAAGTGGCCTTTAGCGGCGCGCATTTTGTCTTCGCCCAGATGCGCGTCGGCCAGTACAAAATGCGTGAGCAGGATGAGAAGATCCCGCTGCGTCACGGCGTGGTGGGCCAGGAAACCTGCGGCCCCGGCGGGCTGGCTTACGGCCTGCGCACGATCCTGCCGATGGTGGAGCTTATCGATCTGGTCGATCGCTACGCGCATGAGAAAGCCTGGATCGTGAACTACTCCAACCCTGCCGCGATCGTCGCGGAAGGCGTGCGCCGCCTGCGCCCGAACGCAAGGGTGCTGAACATCTGCGATATGCCGGTTGCCGCGATGCGCAATATGGGCGCCATTCTGGGCGTGGATCGTCATAAACTGGAAGTGGACTACTTCGGCCTGAACCACTTCGGCTGGTTTACCCGCGTGCTGGTGGACGGCGAAGACAAGCTCCCGGCGCTGCGTAAGCATATCGCGAAGTTTGGCCTGCTGACGGAAGATGCGGCTAAAACCGACCCGCAGCACTCGGATCCGTCGTGGGTGAAAACCTGGCGCAATATCAAGCCGATCATGGACAACTTCCCCGAGTATCTGCCGAACCCGTATCTGCAGTATTACCTGATGCCGAACCAGATTGTGGCGCATCAGAACCCGGACTATACCCGCGCCAACGAAGTGATGAACGGGCGCGAGAAAAAGCTGTTCGCCGCCGCCGAAGAATATCAACGCACCGGAATTTTACCGGATGCCTTCCACGTGGGCGTCCACGGTGAATTTATCGTTGACGTCGCCTGTTCGCTGGCGTTCAACCTGCGAAGCCGCCATCTGGTGATGGTGGAAAACCGCGGGGCGATTACCAACCTGCCGTACGATGCGGTGGTGGAAGTTCCCGCTTATATCACCGCCGAAGGCCCGGAACCGATTCGCGTCGGCCAGGTGCCGCTGTTCCATCAGACCCTTTTGCAACAGCAGCTCGCGTCTGAACAGCTTCTGGTAGAGGCGACAATCGAAGGCAGCTATGAAAAAGCGTTGCAGGCATTTACCCTGAACCGCACCGTGCCGACCATGGAACATGCAAAAGCGATTCTGGATGAGATGATTGAAGCCAACCGCGACTACTGGCCAGCGCTGCAAAAAGCCTGGCAGGACGGCGAACCGGTGAAAAAATAGGGGCTTGCTCGCGAGTTGAACGTGGTTTGCTTGTCGGTGTCAGAAAAAACACCGACAATCCTTTTTTACGGAAAAGAATGGAGGCAACCCATGTCCACCTCATATTTTGTCGCTGCCGACTGGCTGATTGAGCACGGCGACGATCCGGAAGTGCAGATTATCGACGCGCGTATGGCCCCTCCGGGACAAGAGCATCGTGACGTGCCCGGTGAATACCGTGCCGGGCATCTGCCGGGTGCGGTATTTTTTGATATCGAAGCTCTCTCCGATCACACCTCTCCCCTGCCGCACATGCTGCCGCGCCCGGAAGCGTTTTCCGTGGCGATGCGCGAGCTGGGCATCAGCAAAGACAAACACCTCGTTGTCTATGACGAAGGGAACCTCTTCTCCGCGCCGCGCGCGTGGTGGATGCTGAAAAACTTCGGCGTGGAAAAAGTTTCGATTCTGGCGGGCGGCCTCGCGGGTTGGAAGCGTGACGAACTGCCGCTTCAGCAGGGTGACGTCACGCTGCCGGAAGGCGAGTTCGATGCCACGTTCGACGCACACGTGGTAAAACGCCTGACCGACGTGCTGGTTGTAAGCCACGAAAAAACGGCCCAAATCGTTGATGCCCGCCCTGCGCCACGCTTCAATGCCGAGGCGGATGAACCGCGTCCGGGGCTGAAGCGTGGACATATTCCGGGCGCGCTGAACGTGCCGTGGGGCGACCTGGTGTTTGAGGGCGAGCTGAAAACCACCGACGAGCTGCGCGCCATTTTTGAACGTCAGGGCGTGGATTTGCATCGTCCGATTATCGCCAGCTGCGGTTCCGGCGTAACGGCCTGCGTGGTCATTCTGGCGCTCGCCACGCTCGGCGTAAGCGACGTCACGCTCTACGACGGTGCCTGGAGCGAATGGGGCGCGCGTGACGACCTGCCGGTTGAACCCGCGAAATAATGGATAACCGCCTGGCCACGCTGTTAACGCGCGGGGCGTCATTGACCCGCGCCGAGTATCGCGTCCTCGCCCACCTCACGGAGCATCCGCTGCTGGTGGGCAACATCACGGTGCGCGAGCTGGCGCAGGCGACGTTTGTTTCTACCGCCACCATCATGCGACTGTGCCAGAAGCTGGGGTTCAGCGGCTTCAGCGAGTTTATCTGGCACTGCAAGCAGCTGCTCTCCGACACGCCGCATATTGCCGCTCAGGCGCAGTCGCGTCCTGAACTCCCGGTGCTGTTTAACCAGTTTATCGCCAACTATCAGCACACCTTTCAGTGGGTTACCCAGGACAAACGCCAGCAGTTTTCCGACCTGCTGCGCCAGAAAGAGAGCTTCTTTCTCTACGGGGCCGGGTTTTCTTATCTGTTTGCGGAGTACCTGACCAAGAAGCTACAGGTAATGGGCAAAACGGCGTTTATCTCCGGACCGGGCGACAGCCGGAACATTTTTCTCAGCAATGCCGCCCGCTATCAGGTGTTTATTGCCGTCTCGCGCAGCGGCGAAACGGAGCAGGTGCTGGATAAAGCGCGGATAGCCAAAAACGTCGGCATGACGATCGTCGCGTTTACCCGCGCCTCGGCCAACACGCTGGCGGAGATGGCCGACGTGCACTTTGCGCTCTATGACGAAGCGGTACACTTCGCCGCCGAAGCCGCAGGGGTGACGTCGTTTGAGTCGAATCTGGTGCTGCTGATGGATTTACTGCTGCTGGAAGCAACGGGGTGATATTCACCCCGCTGTCATCAGATGATGCGGTTGGTCTTGAGATCGCGCAGGAAGCCGCCCCAGCGACGCTCGTAGAACGGCGTAATGTGCTCGGTAATAAAGTGGCTGATGCCCTTCTCACCGTTTTTCACCTGGCAGATATCAATTGGTTCATCGCCCGGTAGCGTGTCGGTCGCCACGCTGCCCGCTGCCTGAACGATCTCGTCGAAATCGCCATCAGCTTCAATACCGATCAACAGCACCGGCTTTTCGTCCGCGCGCTCTTTAATGGAGCAGAGAAACGCGCGCCTGACGGGCTTGAGCGTTTTGAACAGCGTCGTCAGGGAATCAATCATCTGCGCGGGTGGCTCGGCCACTTCAGAGAGCAGCAGCGTTTCGCCCCCTTCCAGCACTTCCTGCGTGCTGAGCGGGTTGCCCTCTTCGCCAATCAGGTGGCTGATTTCACGTGGCGTAAACTCTTTCCCGGTCGGCAGCTTCGCGTTCAGGAACAGCGTCTGGCCGAGCGTCATTTCAAACAGGGTACGCACCGGCATCACCACGAACGCCTGTTCGTCTTCTACCGCTTTCTGCAGCGCTTCCAGCGAGGTGAAGAACGGGATCACCGACGTGCCGTCGTCTTTCTCCCAGTGCAGCAGATCCAGCGCGCTGTCTTCTACGACCTGTTCACCTTCCGCGGCGGTACCCGGCACCCAGACGGTGGATTCCAGCAGCGTGCGGAAAAAGGCCGGACGGTGGGCGGGTTCGGTCGCCGCCTGCTCCAGCAGGGTTTCTAATTCGTTTTTGGTATCTGACATAGTTTGGCTACTTCAAATAACGCCGGGTGGCGCTTCGCTTACCCGGCCTACAAAACCGTAGGCCCGTGCAAGCGCAGCGCCGCCGGGCAATATGATGACGCCGAAGGCGCGCGTAAGCGTAGCGCCACCCGGCAAAAAAGATTACTCAGCCGTCAGCAGGTTCGCCACGGTACGCACGCCCAGACCGGTCGCGCCTGCGGACCACTGCTCAACCGCCGCTTTACGGTACGTCGCGGAGCAGTCGATGTGCAGCCAGCCCTCGTGGTAGTTCTCAACGAAGTGAGACAGGAAGCCTGCTGCGGTGCTTGCACCCGCCGGGTACGCCGCGCTGGCGGTGTTGTTCAGCTCGGCAAAGTTAGACGGCAGCTGGCTGCGGTGGAACTCGGCCAGCGGCAGGCGCCAGAACGGCTCGTTCTCTGCGGCAGCACTCGCCAGCAGGCGTGCGGCCAGCTTGTCGTCAAAGCTGAACAGCGCGTGGTAGTCGTTACCCAGCGCGGTTTTCGCCGCACCGGTCAGAGTCGCCATGTCGATGATCAGCTCAGGCTTCTGTGCAGATGCGTCGATCAGGCCATCGGCCAGCACCAGACGGCCTTCGGCGTCGGTGTTCATCACCTCAACGTTTTTGCCGTTGCGGTAGCGGATGATGTCGCCCAGCTTGAAGGCGTTACCGCTGACCATGTTGTCGGCGCAGCACAGGTACAGCTTCACGCGCTTGTTCAGACCGCGGGTAATCGCAAACGCCAGCGCGCCGGTGATGGTGGCCGCGCCGCCCATGTCGGACTTCATGGAGTCCATGAACGCGCTCTGCTTCAGGCTGTAGCCGCCGGTGTCGAAGGTGATGCCTTTACCTACCAGGCAGGCAAAGACAGGGGCGTCTTTATCGCCGGTTGGGTTGTAGTCCAGCGCCAGCAGCACCGGAGGACGCTCGGAGCCGCGGCCCACGGTGTGGATACCCATGTAGTTCTGCTCGCGCAGGTCTTCACCCTTGGTGATGCGGTAGGACATCTTGTCGCCCGCCACGCCGCACAGGAGATCCACGGCACGCTGCGCCAGCTGCTCAGGGCCTAACTCTTCCGCCGGGGCGTTAATGGTGTCGCGTACCCAGTCGATGATTTTCAGGCGGCTTTCCAGCTCTTTCTGACCGGCTTCGTCGAGGTTCGCCCACTCAATTTTGCGGGTGCCTTTCGGCCCTTTGTAACCCGCCCAGAATGCCCAGCTGCGGTCGGTGTCCCACCCTTCGCCTTCCAGCGAGACATGCTTAATGCCCAGACCGTCAATTTTACGCGCGGCGCGCTGGATCAGGCCCAAATCATCATTGCCCGTCAGGTGCAGGGTAATACCGTCGTTATTAATGCTGTAGGTGGCTTTCTCGCCCCAGCGCGCGTCGGCAGGCTGATTCGAGAGCGTAATCTTCATCGCTTCGGTCATTTTATTTTTCCTTATTAGCAACTAGCAAACGGGCCGCCTGAAGGCAGCCCGTTTTGTTATTTATTCTGCTTCATCTAACCAGACTAACAGAATCGCCTCCAGAATTTTTTCATTGGATGCGTTTGGATCGTCGTCGAAATCCTCTAAATCGCAGATCCACTGATGCATATCGGTGAATCGTACGGTCTTCGGATCGAGATCCGGGTTCGCGTCGTAGAGCGCTTCGCCGATTTCACGGCTGTCTGTCCACTTCAGTCCCATATTAATGCTCGCGTGCGTGGTTGATGGTGTAGCGTGGGAACTCCACGACCAGATCTTCATCGGTCACCGCTGCCTGGCAGCTTAAGCGGCTGTCTGGCTCCAGACCCCATGCTTTATCCAGCATGTCGTCTTCGTCTTCGGTGCTCTCGGCAAGAGAGTCAAAACCTTCACGCACGATGCAGTGGCAGGTGGTGCAGGCACAGGATTTTTCACAGGCGTGTTCCACTTCGATACCTGCACGCAGGGCTACATCGAGAATGGTTTCACCGGTCTTCGCTTCCAGAACAGCACCATCCGGACAGAGGTCCGCATGAGGCAAAATTACAATCTTTGGCATATTAAACCTCGTCCACGGACTGGCCTTTCAGCGCGACGCGGACAGATTTGTCCATGCGGCGAGCAGCAAAGTCCTGGGTTTGTTTATCAACGTTTTTAATGGCTTCTTCTATTGCGTCAGCGTCATTACCTTCGGCCACGGCGCTTAAGCGCGCGGCAGCGTCGTCAATCACCTGGCGCTCAGCGGCGCTTAACAGCGCGGCGTCGGCAGCGAGCGCGCCGTTCAGGCTCTCCAGCACGCGGGCGGCTTCAACTTTTTGTTCAGCCAGCATACGCGCCTTCACATCCTGCTCGGCGTAGCTCATTGAGTCCTGAATCATGGAGGCGATTTCGCCATCGGTCAGGCCGTAGGACGGCTTCACCTGAATGGACGATTCCACGCCGGTGGATTTTTCCATCGCCGTGACGCTCAGCAGACCGTCGGCGTCCACCTGGAAGGTGACGCGAATATGCGCCCCGCCCGCCGGCAGCGCCGGGATGCCGCGCAGCGCAAAGCGCGCCAGAGAACGGCAGTCCTGCACCAGCTCGCGCTCGCCCTGCATCACGTGGATGGACATCGCGGTCTGGCCGTCTTTAAAGGTGGTGAACTCCTGCGCGCGCGCCACCGGAATGGTGGTGTTACGCGGGATCACTTTCTCCACCAGGCCGCCCATGGTTTCTAAACCCAGCGACAGCGGGATGACGTCCAGCAGCAGCATTTCGCTGTCCGGCTTGTTGCCAACCAGAATATCGGCCTGGATCGCGGCGCCCACGGCAACCACTTTGTCCGGGTCGATGGAGGTCAGCGGCGTGCGGCCAAAGAATTCACCCACGCGCTCGCGCACCAGCGGCACGCGGGTCGAACCGCCCACCATGACCACTTCCAGCACTTCGCTAGCCTCAACGCCGGCATCTTTCAATGCGCGACGGCAGGCCAGTAAGGTGCGTTTCACCAGCGGGGCAATCAGATCGTTAAACTGGTCACGGGTGATGTCACCCTGCCAGCCCGCAACATTGACGATAACCGTCTGCGCATCGCTCAGGGCGATTTTGGCATCGATGGCCGCATCCAGCAGTTCACGCTGTATGCGCGCATCGCTGCGATCGCTGATGCCCGCCTGCTCGCGGATGTAGTCCGCCAGTAGATGGTCGAAATCATCGCCGCCCAGCGCGGAATCCCCGCCGGTCGCCAGCACTTCAAATACCCCGCGGCTCAGGCGCAGGATAGAGATATCAAATGTCCCGCCGCCGAGATCGTAAACCGCGATCACCCCTTCCTGACCGGAATCGAGGCCGTAGGCAATCGCCGCCGCCGTCGGTTCGTTCAGCAGACGCAGCACGTGCAGGCCCGCCAGACGCGCGGCGTCTTTGGTGCCCTGACGCTGTGCATCATCAAAGTAGGCAGGAACGGTGATCACCACGCCGTCCAGATCGCCGCCGAGCGTGGCCGTGGCACGCTCCGCCAGCGCTTTGAGGATGTCAGCGGAAACACGAATCGGGTTCAGCAGACCGGCCGCGGTCGCAATCATCGGCAGGCCGTTTTCACTGGCCTGCAGCTGATACGGCAGATGCGGGTAGCGGGTCTGAATATCGGCCAGCGAGCGGCCCATCATGCGCTTGACGGAGCTGATGGTGTTTGCCGGATCGCGCGCGGCGTTAGCGCGGGCGTCATAGCCGACCGCGTGACCCTGCTGCTGGTAGTGGACCACGGAAGGCAGCAGATGGCGGCCCTGCTCGTCAGCCAGCGTTTCCGCCTGGCCGCTGCGCACGGTCGCCACGAGGGAATTGGTGGTGCCCAGATCGATACCCACCGCCAGACGACGCTGGTGCGGTGCGGCACTTAAGCCAGGCTCACTAATTTGTAATAAGGCCATAATTGCTTCCGAAATTAAAAATCGAGCAGCTTTTCTTCGAGTTGTTCAGCACTGCTTCGCAGTTTATCGAGAAAACGGAGTTTGCGCACAGTGTCTGCCGCCACGTCCCAGGTCTCGTTGTTCAGTTGCTCCACCATCTGCTGATGGCGGGTATCGAACATGCCCTTCACGCGCGTGATGAAGCTTTCCAGACGCGCTTCGTCTTTGGCCTGTTCAATCTCATCCAGCTCTTCGCGCAGCTCCAGCTGCTCCATCAGAAACGCCGTGTCGCGCACGGTGTGCTGTTCGCTCGCCAGATCAAAACCGTGGAGCGAGAGCAGATACTCAGCGCGCGCCAGCGGATGGCGCAACGTCTGCCAGGCCTGGTTGATGGTCGCGGATTGCGACACCGCAGCCAGCTGCTCTGCCTGAGTACCGCTCGCGAATTTGTCCGGATGGTACTGACGCTGCAGATCCTGAAAACGGATCGTCAGCGCCTGGAGATCGATCGGGTATTGAGCGGGTAGTCCGAAGAGAGTGAAGTAATCCATAACAATCTCAGGGGTAGCCTGTTAGAACAAACCCCACGCGTAGCGGGTAACGCCACGGTGGGGTTTCGGATGACGCGCGGTTAAACGTGGAAGCTTTCGCCGCAACCACACTCGTCTTTGACGTTCGGGTTCGTAAATTTGAACCCTTCGTTCAGGCCTTCTTTGACGAAGTCCAGTTGAGTGCCGTTGAGGAATTGCAGGCTTTTGCCATCGACCACCACCTTCACGCCCTTGTCTTCAAACACGATGTCGTCAGACGCCGGCTCGTCAACAAACTCCAGTACGTAAGCCATACCAGAACAGCCGGAGGTACGTACGCCCAGTCGCAGGCCAAAGCCTTTACCACGGTTCGCCAGAAAAGAGCTTACTCGCGCGGCAGCGCTGTCGCTAAGGGTAATCGACATACTCAAACCTCAATTATTTTGCTTCACGTTTGCTTTTGTAATCCGCAATGGCGGCTTTGATCGCGTCTTCTGCCAGAATTGAGCAGTGAATTTTCACCGGTGGCAGTTCGAGTTCTTCAGCAATATCCGTGTTCTTGATTGCCTGTGCTTCGTCCAGAGACTTGCCCTTCACCCATTCGGTGACGAGGGAGCTGGACGCGATAGCAGAACCGCAGCCGTAGGTCTTGAAGCGCGCGTCTTCAATGATACCTTCATTGTTGACTTTAATCTGCAACTTCATCACGTCGCCACACGCTGGCGCACCGACCATGCCGCTACCAACAGATTCGTCGCTGTTGTCAAAAGAGCCAACGTTGCGTGGGTTTTCGTAATGATCGATGACTTTTTCGCTGTATGCCATGATTGAATTCTCCTTATGTACCGATTAGTGATGTGACCATTCAATGCTGTTCAGATCCACGCCCTGTTTGAACATTTCCCACAGTGGAGAAAGGTCGCGCAGACGGCCAATGGAGTTGCGAACCAGCTTGATGGTGTAGTCAATCTCTTCTTCGGTAGTGAAACGACCTAAAGAGAAACGGATAGAGCTGTGTGCCAGCTCGTCAGTCATACCCAGCGCGCGCAGCACGTAGGATGGCTCAAGGCTTGCAGACGTACAGGCAGAACCGGAAGAAACCGCCAGGTCTTTCAGCGCCATGATCAACGACTCGCCTTCAACATAGTTGAAGCTGACGTTGAGGATGTTTGGTGCGCCCTGTTCGAGATCGCCGTTCAGATACACTTCTTCCATATCTTTCACGCCGTCCCACAGACGGTTACGCAGCGTGCGCAGGCGTGCCATCTCGGTTTCCATCTCTTCTTTTGCAATGCGGTAGGCTTCGCCCATGCCCACGATCTGGTGAACAGGCAGCGTACCGGAACGCATGCCGCGCTCGTGACCACCGCCGTGCATCTGTGCTTCGATGCGGATACGCGGTTTACGACGAACGTACAGCGCGCCGATGCCTTTCGGGCCATAGATTTTGTGGCCGGAGAAGGACATCAGGTCAACTTTCAGCTGGCTCAGGTCGATAGGCAGTTTGCCCACGCTCTGGGTCGCGTCCACGTGGTAGATGATACCGCGCGCGCGGCACATTTCGCCGATGGTCGCGATGTCTTGTACCACGCCGATTTCGTTGTTGACGTGCATGATGGAGACCAGAATGGTGTCATCACGCATGGCCGCTTCGAGCTCTTTCAGATCGATAATGCCGTTGCTCTGTGGCGCCAGATAGGTGACTTCGTACCCTTCACGCTCCAGCTGACGGCAGGTGTCCAGCACGGCTTTGTGTTCGGTTTTGCTGGTGATGATGTGCTTGCCTTTTTTCTGATAAAAGTTGGCTGCACCTTTGATCGCCAGGTTGTCGGATTCGGTCGCACCGGAGGTGAAAACAATCTCACGCGGGTCGGCACCCACCAGGTCAGCAATCTGATTACGGGCGATATCGACCGCCTCTTCAGCATGCCAGCCAAAACGGTGTGAACGGGAAGCTGGGTTACCAAAGTTTCCGTCCAGGGTCAGACACTGCATCATTTTCTCGGCAACACGCGGGTCCACCGGCGTGGTTGCGGAGTAATCGAGATAAATCGGTAATTTCATTGCTCTTTAAACTCCGTACATCGCTTCAATGCAAGGAATCAGGCAACCGGCTGGATGTACGACCGAGTACACGGGGCGAGTCTACGCCCCGGCCTGATTCTGAAATACTTATCGTTTTATTACGCGCGTAATTTGACGTCGATAGCGTCCTGCGCGCGGGTGCTGCGTTGGGAATCATGGCTGTGCTGACGCCCCGAAACATCCAGAACTTCCTGGTTATTCACCAGCTCACCGAGGGTGATGTTGTTCAGGAAGCCGGTCAGACGGTCGCTCAGATCGCGCCACAGCGCGTGGGTCAGGCATTTATCGCCGCCCTGGCAGCCGCCTTTACCCTGGCAACGGGTCGCGTCAACGGATTCGTCAACGGCGCTGATCACTTCGCCAACTGCAATACTGCCCGCGTCTTTACCCAGCAGATAACCGCCGCCTGGGCCACGAACGCTGGAAACCAGTCCATTTTTACGCAGTCTGGAGAACAGCTGTTCCAGATAAGAGAGGGAGATCCCTTGTCGTTCAGAAATATCAGCCAACGGAACCGGGCCCGCTTCGGAGTTGAGCGCAACGTCCAGCATCGCGGTCACGGCATAACGCCCTTTAGATGTCAGTCTCATGTCTTACTTAACCTCAAACTCGCCCCTGCCCGGGGTTTTTTATTGTAAAATGGGGTATTGCATAGCAGGGCCAAGTCTGACATTCCTGACTAAAATGGTCAACTATTTACTTGACTGTTTTAGTCAGGTATTTAACCTTCCGTGCCGTTTTTTGTCGGGTGACGCTTCGCGTACCCGACCGACGGTTTTGTAGGCTGGGTAAGCGAAGCGCCACCCGGCGAACAGACGACACTACTCTTTATTCTTCTGCTCAATCGACGCCAGGATCCCGCGCAGGATGTTCAGCTCCTGGCTTTCCGGACGCGCGCGGGTGAACAGACGGCGCAGCTTATTCATTACCTGCCCCGGGTGGCCTTCGCGGATAAAGCCGGTTGAGAGCAGCGTCTGCTCCAGGTGACCGTAGAAACGCTCAAGGTCGTCCACCAGCGGGTAAGCCGTCTCTTCTTTAGGCTCAACCTCTTTTTCCTGCGTTGCCAGCCACGCCATACGCACTTCATAGGCGATAACCTGCACCGCCATCGCCAGGTTCAGCGAGCTGTACTCCGGGTTTGCCGCAATCGCTACGTGATAATGACACTTCTGCAGCTCGTCGTTGGTCAGGCCAACGCGCTCGCGGCCGAACACCAGCGCAACCGGTGCTTGTTCAGCCTCAGAGACACTTTTCAGGCCGCATTCACGCGGATCGAGCATTGGCCACGGCAGCGTGCGCGAACGCGCGCTGGTACCGACAACGAGGCTGCAGCCGGCCAGCGCTTCGTCAAGGGTATCGACGATCTGGGCGTTGCCGATCACGTCGCTGGCTCCGGCCGCCAGGGCGATGGCCTGCGAGTCTGGCTTCACCAGCGGGTTAACCAGCCACAGGTTCGTTAAGCCCATGGTTTTCATAGCGCGGGCAACGGAGCCCATGTTGCCGGTGTGCGATGTTTCGACCAGCACGATTCGAATGTTTTGCAGCATAATTTTTAATGTCTGGATTCAGTGTCTGAAGAATATTCGGGCATATTATCATAAACGGGAGACATAATCCGATCCCGCTGCTATACTCTGCGCCGATTTTCCTGTTCTTTAACATCCAGTGAGAGAGACCGATGCATCCGATGCTGACCATCGCCGTGCGCGCAGCGCGCAAGGCGGGTAATGTAATTGCCAAACACTACGAAACGCCAGACTCCGTAGAAACCAGCCAGAAAGGCAGCAATGATTTCGTGACGAACGTCGATAAAGCCGCAGAAGCGATTATTATCGAAACGATCCGCAAATCTTACCCACAGCACACCATCATCACCGAAGAAAGCGGTGAACATGAAGGTACCGATCAGGATGTTCAATGGGTTATCGATCCACTGGATGGCACCACCAACTTCGTCAAACGCCTGCCACACTTCTCTGTGTCTATCGCCGTACGCATTAAAGGCCGTACTGAAGTCGCCGTTGTGTACGATCCAATGCGTAACGAACTGTTCACCGCGACCCGCGGTCAGGGCGCACAGCTGAACGGCTACCGTCTGCGCTGCAGCAACGCACGCGATCTGGACGGCACCATCCTGGCGACCGGTTTCCCGTTCAAGGCGAAACAGCACGCGACCACCTATATGAATATCCTCGGCAAACTGTTCACCGAATGCGCGGACTTCCGTCGCACCGGTTCTGCTGCGCTGGATCTGGCCTACGTTGCCACCGGCCGCGTTGACGGTTACTTCGAACTCTCACTGAAGCCATGGGATTTTGCAGCGGGCGAGCTGATCGCGCGTGAAGCAGGCGCCATTGTGTGTGACTTCACCGGCGGCCATAACTATATGTCTACCGGCAACATTGTTGCGGGTAACCCACGCGTTGTTAAAGCCATGCTGGCCAACATGCGTGATGAACTGAGCGATGCGCTGAAGCGTTAATCCAGTTTGTTAAGCCCGGTGGCGCTACGCTTACCGGGCCTACAAAATCCCTCAGTACGCTAGAAAGGCCGCAATCCCCTTCCCACCGGCACCGCGCTCATCCACATCGTCACCGCCGCCACCAGCAGAATCACTCCCCCCGCCAGCGCAAGCGTTGTCCACCCTATCTGTCGCCACAGCACCGGCGTTTTACTGCCGCTGAGTTTGACCGCCAGCTGACGGAAGCTGTGAACCAGCAGCGCTAAAGACGAAATGGTGAGAGAGGTTCCTGCCGCCATCGCCAGCGCCGAGAGCATTCCCCAGCCAAAGACACCTATTATCTTACTGAACAGCAGCACCATAATGGCACCCGAGCACGGGCGCATCCCCATCGAGAGAATAATCATCAGCCGGGCGCGCCAGTCGTCGCCGTTCTGTAATTGTTCCTGCGTGGGCAGATGCTGATGACCGCAGCCGCAGTGTTCATCATGAACGTGGTGCGGCGTAAAGGATTTGAACGTGGGCTTTTTCAGCAGCGCGCACAGTTTTTTCAGCGCCCGCCAGCAGAGGATCAGCCCCAGCACGCCCACCAGCGCATAGCTGCCCTTCTCCAGCCAGAAGCTGCTCATGTGGAGCTGGCGCGCCGGAAGCTGTAACAGAGAAAGCACAACAACAACCAGCGCAATCGCCACGCCGCCCTGAAGCAGCGAAGAGGCCAGCGTCAGGCCGATGCTCGATTTCAGCTTAGACGGATGGGTGGCAAGCCAGGTGGTGATGACGATTTTGCCGTGCCCCGGCCCCAGCGCGTGCAGAACGCCATAGACAAAACTGAACGCCAGCAGGGAGCCGCCCGCTTTGGCCGGGTTCTCGGCCACCGCCTTCAGCAGTCCGCTCATCTGCTGGTTGACCTCACGCTGCCAGATAATGCTTTTCATCATCACCTGCGGCCAGGCCTGCCACAGCCAGAGCGAACCGCCGAAGGCAAACAGTAAAAAGAGCGCCAGCGGCCAGAGGTGCAACCAGCGGCGCGGTTTTCGTACCGCAGAGGAGATCACTGACATTGTAACGTTACCTTCTGTGCGAACTGTTTACCCAGTTCCATGTCCTCAGGCGGGGCATCTGCTTTATCCAGCGAGATCGCAAAGTTCAGCGTCTCTTCGCTGGGTTTCGGGGTGTGCACGCCAATTTTACAGCTTTTTTGCAGCGCGTCCGGCAGCCGTACGTCGCTGTCGTTGTCATAGCGCATGTCGACATAGTAGGTAGGGTCAAAAGTGGAAAAGCGGTACGTTTGCCCGTCCAGCGGCTGAGGATGCGCCAGCGGAAGCACGAACGTCAGCACCGCCTGATGCCCGTCACGCGTCATCCCGTATTCCGTTGGACGGTTCTGAAATTTGACCTTTTGGCCGTTATGCCAGAATTCGGTGAAGTAGTGCTGGCCGAGCACGTTGGCCATTACTTCCGCCGCCAGCTTTTTCCAGATGTCGTCGCCGGGCTTCGCGTTTCCCGCATCATAGAGCAGGTCAGCCGAGGTGATTTCATCCATCGTCCAGCGCATTTTCAGGCCGCTCAGCTGCGTGCCGTCGGTGACCAGCTCGGTCTGGAGGCCAATAAAACTGTGAGGGTGTGCGCTGGCGGTGAAGGTGATAACCGCCAAAAATAACGCCATCGCACTTTGTTTAACTGTTTGCATCAATTCCTCACGTCAAAAATTCTGTGATGTTCCCCTGCAATCCTGAGTGAAAGGCCTGCCGGCGCGCTTTTCAGCGCTCATCCTTTAGCTATTCTTATCAAACATTCACACTGGATACCCGACAGATGATGACGACGCTTGAAATTCCATCTGTGCTTTCCAGTTCGCAGCGCCGCTGCCAGGTGCTTTTGATGCTTTACCTGCCCGATGCTGCCGTCACCGCACAGAGCATAATCGCTGCCAACGGCGTGGACGACGCGATGGCACGGCAAGATATAGCCGAGACGCGCGATGAAATCCAGCGCTATCACCGGCTGGATATCGTCACGCACCACGACGGCTGCTACCGGATTGAAGGCACAGCCCTGAATCAGCGTTTATGCCTGCTGCACTGGCTGCGCCGGGCGCTGCGGCTTTGTCCGCAGTTTGTCTCGCACCAGTTTACCCCCGCATTAAAAACCGCGCTTAAACAACTCGGCATCGCGCGCCCGCTTTACGACGATGCGAACCTGCGGGCGCTGATCGGCTTCTGCTCACGCAAGCTGCAGCGCCAGTTTGAATGCCGCGATGTGCAGTTTTTACAGCTCTATCTGCAATATTGTCTTATTCAGCACCAGCTCGGGAATACGCCGCAGTTTTCGCATGCCCAGCGCAGCTGGACCCAGTCGCGGGGAGAGTATTTTACGGCGCAGGAGATTGTCCGCCACTGGAAGCGGCGCGTGCCACAGGGCGCGCACGTGGATGAACAGCTGTTTCTGGCGCTGCTGTTTATGATGCTCCGCACGCCCGATCCGGTGCTCGATAAGCACCAGCAGGATCAGCGTCTACGCCGGGCCATCGTGCGCATGGTGGCCCGTTTTCGCTCGCAGACCGGAATGAACTTCAGCGATGAGCAGGGGCTGACCGATCAGCTGTATATCCATCTGGCTCAGGCGCTGGACCGTTCGCTGTTTGAGATCGGCATCGACAACAGCCTGCCGGAGGAGATCCACCGCCTTTATCCCCGACTGTTACGTACCACGAAAGAGGCCCTGTTTGAGCTGGAGGCGGAATTCGGGCTGCGTTTTTCCGACGAAGAGATGAGTCTGGTGGCGGTAATTTTCGGTGCCTGGCTGATGCAGGAGACCGATCTGCATGAAAAACAGGTGATCCTGCTGACGGGGGACGATAAAGCCAGCGAGGAGCAGATCGAACAACAGCTTCGCGAGCTGACGCTGCTGCCGCTCAACATTCGCTACCTGACGCTGCAGGCCTTTCAGAAAGAGGGGGCGCCGCGCGAAGCCGCGCTGGTTATCACCCCCTACCCGACGGCCCTGCCGCTGTTCTCGCCGCCGCTGATCCATGCCGTTGAGACACTGAACGCGCAGCAGCAAGAACATATTCGCGCCATGCTGGAATCATAGCGACGCGCGGGCGGCCACTTTAGGTCGAACAACAATGGCGGGCAAGGCAACGAGCGCCATCACCCAGAAGACGCCGTGCCCCAGATGCTGATAGAGGAACCCCGCAAACACCGTCATGATCGCGATACTGCCCCCCATTGCCACTGCCGAATAGACGGCCTGCAGGCGAATCACGTCCCCGCCCTCGCGCGCTGCGATATAGCGCATGGCCGCCAGATGGCACACGGTAAAGGTGCCGCAGTGAAGAATTTGCGCCACAATCAGCCACGGCAGATCGGTCGTCCAGCCCATAATCCCCCAGCGCGCCACGCCGCACACGGCGGAAAGCAGCAGCAGGTCACGCGCGCCAAAGCGACGGAACAGTTTTTTGCTCAGGGCAAAGATAATGACTTCGGCCACCACGCCCAGCGACCACAGATAGCCCACGGCGGAAGCGGAATATCCTGCGCCTTGCCAGTAGATGGCGCTGAAACCATAGTACGCCGCATGTGCCCCCTGAAGGAGGCATACGCACGCCAGAAAACGCCAGCTCTGTGCGACCAGACTCCGCCATGCGGGCCAGCCCGCGCTCTCCTGATGGCGACTTTCCCCCTGCGGCATCACCGACGGTCGCAGAAGCATGCCCAGCAGCATCGAGGCAATACCGATGCTCAGCAGGGCAAGAATGGCGCGGTAATCGTAAAGGCTGACCAGTTTGCCCACCAGCGCCGAGCCAATCACAAAGGCGATAGAGCCCCACAGGCGCACGCGGCCGTAGTCCATGGTGATCTGTTTCTGCCAGGTGTTCGCCAGGGCATCCGTCAGCGGCACCAGCGGTGAGAAGAACAGGTTAAAGCCGACCATCACCACCATCAGCCAGGCAAACTGGTGGCTGACCCAGAAGCAGGCCACAAAGACCAGGGTCAGCAGAGCCAGAATGCGTACGGCCTTGATCAGTAAGGAGGGATCGCTGACGCGCGGGGCGATCAGCAGGCTGCCGAGGAAACGCGCCACCAGCCCGGCCCCCAGCAGGACGCCGATGGTCTCAGGCGTCAGGCCGATACCCTTAAGCCAGACGCTCCAGAAAGGCAGAAAAATGCCGTAGCTAAAGAAATAGGTGAAATAACTGAGCGCCAGCCAGCGCGTGGAATGCAAGACCATGAATCCCTCCCGAAATCGAGGCCATAGTCTGGCGAGAATATAAAAATTAAGCAAGTAGATAGCCTGCTATAAATTAACGAAAAATTAACATCTTGTGCAGTCGTCTGGCTTATGGCAGGGAATGAAAATGTGTATTACGTTTAAATTACTCCACTTGCAGAGGTATTTCTGCCATGAACTCACTACGTTATCTCGATTTTGGTCAGTCGCGTCATCTGCTGCTGCTCATTGGCCGCATCGCGCTTGTCGTGCTGTTTATTATCTTTGGTTACCCGAAACTGACGGGGTTTAGCGGTACCGTACAGTATATGACCTCGCTGGGTACGCCGATGCCCATGCTGGCGGCCATTATTGCGGTGGTGATGGAAGTGCCTGCTGCGATCCTGATCGTACTGGGCTTTTTCACCCGCCCTCTCGCGGTTCTCTTTGTCTTCTATACGCTGGGCACGGCGATTATCGGTCACCACTACTGGGATATGACCGGTGATGCAGTCGTACCGAATATGATTAATTTCTACAAGAACGTCAGTATTGCTGGCGCCTTTATTTTGCTGGCGATTGTCGGACCTGGCGCCATCTCCCTGGACCGGCGTTAAGCCATAAAAAAAGGCCGCATGCGCGGCCTTTTTTATTTCTGCAAAGCAGAGGAATTATGCGTATACCGGGAAGCGTGCGCAGATATCCAGAACTTTACCTTTGACGCGCTCGATAACCGCTTCGTCATTGATGTTGTCCAGAACGTCACACATCCAGCCAGCCAGTTCTTTCACTTCCGCTTCTTTGAAGCCGCGGCGAGTCACGGCCGGAGAACCGATACGGATACCGGAGGTCACGAACGGGCTCTTCGGATCGTTTGGCACGCTGTTTTTGTTCACGGTGATGTTGGCGCGGCCCAGGGCAGCGTCAGCTTCTTTACCGGTCAGGTTCTTATCAACCAGATCCAGCAGGAACAGGTGGTTTTCAGTCCCGCCGGATACCACTTTGTAGCCACGGTTCAGGAACACTTCCACCATCGCTTTGGCGTTCTTAGCAACCTGCTGCTGGTAAACCTTGAACTCTGGCTCCATCGCTTCTTTCAGCGCGACCGCTTTTGCAGCGATCACGTGCATCAGCGGGCCGCCCTGCGCGCTTGGGAACACCGCGGAGTTCAGTTTTTTGTACAGCTCTTCGTCACCACCCTTCGCCAGGATCAGGCCACCGCGTGGACCCGCCAGGGTTTTGTGGGTAGTGGTGGTCACAACGTGAGCGTGTGGAACCGGGTTAGGGTAAACGCCTGCGGCAATCAGGCCCGCTACGTGCGCCATGTCAACGAACAGGTAAGCACCGATGCTGTCAGCGATTTCACGCATTTTTGCCCAGTCAACGATACCGGAGTAAGCAGAGAAGCCACCGATGATCATCTTCGGCTTGTGCTCTTTAGCCTGCTTCGCCATGTCTTCGTAGTCAATTTTACCGGACTCATCAATACCGTAAGGGATGATGTTGTACAGTTTGCCGGAGAAGTTAACCGGGGAGCCGTGAGTCAGGTGGCCGCCCTGCGCCAGGTTCATACCCAGAACGGTATCGCCCGGCTGCAGCAGCGCGGTGTAGACCGCGAAGTTAGCCTGAGAGCCAGAGTGCGGCTGGACGTTTGCATAGTCAGCGCCAAAAAGTTCTTTCGCACGATCGATAGCCAGCTGCTCAACGATATCAACGTACTCGCAACCGCCGTAATAGCGTTTGCCCGGGTAACCTTCAGCGTATTTGTTGGTCAGCTGAGACCCCTGCGCCTGCATCACGCGCGGGCTGGTGTAGTTTTCGGAGGCGATCAGTTCGATGTGCTCTTCCTGACGTACTTTTTCCTGCTCCATAGCCTGCCACAGTTCGGCATCATAATCGGCAATGTTCATTTCACGCTTTAACATCCGCATCTCCTGACTCAGCTAACAAGTAAATTTTGGCCTGAAAAGGCAGTCCTGTTGGACGACGGGCAACAGTATAACTGATTAGTTCTGTGATAACAGGTCTTGACAAACGATTTTACGCAAACGTTTTCCTACCCGCCACGCAAGGGTTTGAGGAATAAAGCGCTCGCCCTTTCAAGCGGATTTCTTTTCAGGTTTGTGATGCATATTTTTCATCTTGCAAAGAACCATTTACAACGCAGGGGTATTTTTTATAAGATGCATTTAAAATACATCATTAAAATGACATCAGAAGGACGCGCTCATGCTCGACGCTCAAACCATCGCTACCGTAAAAGCCACTATTCCCCTGCTGGTGGAAACCGGCCCTAAACTCACCGCCCATTTCTACGACCGCATGTTCACGCACAACCCGGAGCTCAAAGAGATTTTCAACATGAGCAACCAGCGTAACGGCGATCAGCGTGAAGCGCTGTTCAACGCCATCGCGGCTTACGCCAGCAATATTGAAAACCTGGCTGCGCTGCTGCCCGCGGTGGAAAAAATCGCGCAGAAACATACCAGCTTCCAGATCCAACCCGAGCAGTACAACATCGTCGGCACTCACCTGCTGGCGACGCTGGACGAAATGTTCAGCCCGGGTCAGGAGGTGCTGGACGCGTGGGGTAAAGCCTACGGGGTGCTGGCAAACGTGTTTATCAACCGTGAAGCACAGATTTACAGCGAAAACGCCAGCAAGAACGGCGGCTGGGAAGGTACCCGCGCATTCCGCATCGTTGAGAAAACGCCGCGCAGCGCGTTAATCACCAGCTTCGAGTTTGAGCCGGTGGACGGTAAACCGGTGGCCGATTACCAGCCAGGACAGTATCTGGGCGTGTGGCTGAAGCCTGAAGGTTTCCCGCATCAGGAGATCCGCCAGTATTCTCTTACCCGCAAGCCAAACGGCAAAGCCTACCGCATTGCGGTGAAGCGTGAGGACGGCGGTCAGGTTTCCAACTGGCTGCACAACGAAGCTAACGTGGGCGACGTGGTCAATCTGGCCGCGCCAGCGGGCGACTTCTTTATGGCCGTTGAAGCAAATACCCCGGTCACGCTGATCTCTGCGGGTGTCGGCCAGACGCCAATGCTGGCGATGCTCGATACGCTGGCAAAATCACACCACGGTGCGCAGGTTAACTGGTTCCATGCCGCCGAAAACGGCGACGTGCACGCCTTTGCGGATGAGGTGAAAACGCTCGGAGCCTTCCTGCCGCGTTTCACCGCGCATACCTGGTATCGTCTGCCGACGGAAGCGGATCGCGCTGCCGCGCAATTTGACAGCGAAGGGTTGATGGATTTACGCCAGCATGAAGGTGCGTTCAGCGCACCGGAGATGCAGTTCTACGTCTGTGGACCGGTAGCGTTTATGCAGTATGCCGCGAAGCAGCTGGTTGAGCTGGGCGTGAACAAAGACAACATTCATTACGAATGTTTCGGGCCGCATAAGGTGCTGTAATGCAAAAAGCCCCTCGTTTGAGGGGCTTTTTTCGTCGGGTGGCGGCTGCGCCTTACCCGGCCTGGAAAATGTTTAAATCGCCGCGTCGTCTTCTTCGCCGGTACGGATACGAATCACGCGCGCCACGTCAAAGACGAAGATTTTACCATCGCCAATCTTGCCGGTCTGCGCCGTGCGGATAATGGTGTCCACACAGGTATCGACGATATCGTCGCTGACCACGATTTCAATTTTCACTTTCGGCAGAAAGTCGACCATGTACTCTGCGCCACGGTAAAGCTCGGTGTGACCTTTCTGACGACCAAAACCTTTCACTTCCGTCACGGTCATCCCGGTGATGCCGACTTCCGCCAGCGCTTCACGCACATCATCCAGTTTGAAAGGTTTAATAATCGCATCAATCTTTTTCATGGTGGGTCCTTAAACTCTTGCCTGTAAGCTGCCTCGTAATCGATTGCCCACAGTACCATATTCAGGCAAATTTTGCGGTACTACTCTTTAAAATCGTTTGCTTCGAGCTCGTGGCGCGAGAGCAGCTTGTAAAACTCGGTGCGGTTGCGTCCGGCCATCCGCGCCGCGTGGGTCACGTTGCCTTTGGTGATCTGCAATAGCTTGCGCAGATAGTTCAGCTCGAACTGGTTACGCGCTTCGGCAAACGTCGGCAAGGCCGTGTTTTCCCCTTCCAGTGCCTGCTCCACCAGCGCGTCGCTGATGACCGGTGAGGAGGTCAGCGCCACGCACTGCTCAATCACGTTGACCAGCTGACGGACGTTACCCGGCCAGCTTGCGGCCATCAGCCGCTTCATCGCATCGGTGGAAAACGCGCGCACGAACGGTTTATGGCGATCGGCCGCCTGGCGCAAAAGATGGTTCGCCAGCAGCGGGATGTCTTCCGCACGTTCGGCCAGCGCCGGGATCTTCAGGTTGACCACGTTCAGGCGGTAGTAGAGATCTTCGCGGAACTCGTTGCGGGCCATCACTTTTGGCAGATCGCGGTGGGTAGCGGAGATAATTCGCACATTAATATCGATATCGCGGTTGCTGCCCAGCGGGCGCACTTTGCGCTCCTGCAGCACGCGCAGCAGCTTGACCTGCAGCGGCGCGGGCATGTCGCCAATCTCGTCCAGGAACAGCGTGCCGCCTTCCGCCGCCTGGAACAACCCTTCACGGCTGCTTACCGCACCGGTGAATGCGCCGCGGGCATGACCAAACAGTTCGGATTCAAGCAGCTGCTCCGGGAGCGCGCCACAGTTAATCGCAATAAAGGCGTTCTTGCTGCGCGGGCTGGCGTTATGAATTGCCTGCGCGAGGATCTCTTTCCCGGTTCCGCTCTGGCCGTTGATAAGCACGCTGACGTCAGACTGCGCCACCATCCTCGCCTGTTCCAGCAGACGCAGCATCACGGGGCTGCGCGTGACGATAGATTCCCGCCAGGCTTCATCCCCCGCCGGAGCGGCATGTTCCAGCGCGCTGTCGATAGCCTTATACAGTGCGTCTTTGTCCACCGGCTTGGTCAGGAAGCTGAACACCCCCTGCTGCGTCGCGGCAACCGCATCCGGGATCGACCCGTGCGCGGTCAGGATAATCACGGGCATACCCGGCTGCTGCTTCTGGATCTCCGCGAACAGCTGCAGGCCGTCCATTTCATCCATCCGCAGGTCGCTTATCACCAGATCGATTTTCTCGCGGCTGAGAATTTTCAGCCCCTCCAGCCCGCTTTCCGCGGTCACGACGCTGTAGCCCTCACTCACCAGACGCATTCCCAGCAGCTTTAACAGCCCGGGATCGTCATCCACCAGTAAGAGATGGGCTGGTTTACGGCTCGTCATGCTTCACATCCTCTTGTTTCGGCGTATCGCT
The DNA here is from genome assembly GCF_000612205.1 of Enterobacter sp. 5-4. Lineage (NCBI taxonomy): Bacteria > Pseudomonadati > Pseudomonadota > Gammaproteobacteria > Enterobacterales > Enterobacteriaceae > Enterobacter > Enterobacter sp. 5-4. The sequence goes on from NZ_JFHW01000025.1 coordinate 141,621, forward strand.
GTCCGGCGCAGCGGATGAACTCCCCGGCTGATATTTACGCGACGAGAGCTGTCTTTCGATATCGGTCAGGTTCTCCAGCTTGCGCGTCGTGGTATCCAGCTGGGTACGTAAATGTTGCTGCTGTTGACGCAGCGTATCCAGCTCGCTGTCGGTTGACTGTTGCAGCTTGCTGTAGCGGGAGCGCTCTTCAGAAAGCTGAAGCTGTAGCGTCTGCCCCTCGCGCCAGAGCTGGTATACCGGGCGGATCTGTACCGGAAGATTGACGACAAAGGTGTCCAGCCGGGTCACGTTGGCCCGGCGTTCGACGGGAGTGATTTTCGCATCCGCCAGCAAAATCCCACGCTTGAAGGCGTCCTGCCAGGTGTCATCATCCAGCATCGCCGCTTTCGCGCGGGCGTCGACCGGCGCCAGACGCTGCGCGCAATCTATCCCGCGCAGCCAGAACAGCGGGTTACTTTCGACGTCATGGCCTGAGAGGTTCCAGATGTCGTCACAGCGGGTTGAGAGGAAATCAGCCAGCTGGTTATCGGGCCATTTATCTTCTTGTTTATCGCTAATCGCACTTTGCGGCACATGGGAAACACACCCTGCCAGAAATACACAGGGCAGGCTCAGGCGAAGCGTGCTGCGGGAAAACACCGCGCGTACGGCGCGGGAAAAGACGTGTGACATACTCACCAGACATAGATTCATTTTATTGATTTTTCCGGCTCAGGGGCAGTTCAATACGGAAGCAAACATCCGAACGTTCGTCCGTGGCGATGTTAAGCTCACCCTGCATGCGTCGTATGCAGTCCCGGGCGATGCTTAAGCCCAGACCACTGCCTTTCACCGCACCTTTCCGCTGATGACTCCCCTGGAAAAAGGGCTCGAAGATCATGGTTTTTTCGTCATCGGGGATCGGGGTGCCGGTGTTAGCGACGTCTATAAACACCCGGGAACCCTTCGTATAGCTTCGGATATAAATGTTACCGGATTCAGTACCATAGTGCACCGCATTGGAATAAAGATTATCCAGCACGCTCATTAGCAGCATGGGTTCAGCAAGACAGGTCGGCGCATTCAGCTCTACACCGGTATGCATCATTTTAGCTCTTGCTGGCAGGCTATGGGCGGAGATCACCATATCCACCAGCGGTTCAATGTCGACGTTTTCCAGTACGACCGCTCCGTCAGCCAGCTTGCGGTTGTAATCCAGCAGCTGCTCAATCAGCTTCTGCAGATTGCGGCTGCTGTTATCCAGGATCTCGACAATTTCTTGCTGTTCGGGCGTAAGCGGCCCAGCCACTTCGTCCGCCAGCAGCTCCGTCCCTTCGCGCATGCTGGCCAGCGGCGTTTTAAGCTCATGGGAGATATGGCGCAGGAACTGATGACGCTGTGATTCAAGCCACGCCAGGCGCTCGGACAGCCAGATAATACGCTGACCGACGGAACGCAATTCGCGGGGACCTTTAAAAGCGACCGTATCCCCGAGCGATTTCCCCTCCCCCAGGCGGTTGATCATCCGCTGGATACCCTTCACCGGGCCGATGATCATGCGGGTAAAGAGCAGCACCAGCCCGAGGCTCACGAGGAACAGCACCAGCGCCTGCCAGCCGAAGAACTGGCCGCGCTCGGCAATCTCCTGCTGAAGCTGCTGGCCGCGAGAGAAAATTACCGTGCGGGTTGACTGCACCATCTCGGTATTGGCGTTGGCGAAGGCTTCCAGGCGCGCGGCGGCGGCAGCATCGGGTCCACTGTTGTGGCACTGCAGCTGCGCAAGATCGTTCAGATCCTGACGTAACGCCTGATACAGCTTGTCGTCAGGCAATACGCCGGCGTGGGCGTCCAGCATTTCGCTGTAGCGCTTGCGCTGACTCTGGTACACCTTTTCCAGCGTGCGATCGTCAAGCACGCAGTACTGACGATAGCTACGCTCCATCTCAAGCGCGGCGTTGGTCATGGCTTCACTGCGTCTGGCGTCAATAAGCGTCGTGCGGTTCGTCAGTGCCGCCTGGGCACTCAACGCGTTCAGGCTTTGCCAGGCCTGCCAGGCAAGGATCAGCAACGGCAGCAGGATCAGCAGGAAGGCCATCATCACGAGCTGTCGCAGGGAACGGGGAAAAACGGGCCAGCGTTTCAACGCATTACTCTCTTAATGGGGATATACGCAGAGCGTAACTGAGTCTGCCCTTTAGATACAACAAAGCCGGGTAAAAACCCGGCTTTGTCATGGAATGAGGCGGTGCCTAACTCGACGTTTCGCCCTGGCCTGATAAAGCATCGCTATGATCAGTAGTTGGACGGCAGGCACCTTTTTGTGCGTCATTCGAAGTTTATGTAGCACGTCCCGAAGGGGCTGACATAAGAAGGTGAATGAGCCACTGGTTAATATTATGCAACACCCATGCCAAAATGCAAAACAAAATATTAACACATTGAAATATATGATTTTTACTCGCTTAACCCGTTCATTATCGGTTGAATGATTTCCAGGCTAAGTGTCGCTGTTCAGCAACACCTTAACGGGAACCTTTTCTACAGTATATAAATCAATAGGTTAAATGTCTCCTTTTGGAGACACCCAAACCAGAGGGTTGTCGCGATTTTGCGACAGAGACAAAAAAGCCCGGTGGCGCTCGCGCCTACCGGGCCTACAGTCAGGATGCTGAAACTTAACCCAGCTGTTTACGGGCGTTGCGGAAGATGCGCATCCACGGGCTGTCCTCGCCCCAGTTTTCCGGGTGCCAGGAGTTGCTCACGGTGCGGAACACGCGTTCCGGATGCGGCATCATGATGGTTGCACGACCGCTTTCGCTGGTTACCGCGGTAATACCGTTCACCGAACCGTTCGGGTTAGCCGGATAGGTTTCTGTCACCTTGCCGAAGTTATCGACAAAGCGCAGCGCCACCAGACCTTTGCTCTCCAGCTGAGCCAGATGCGCAGCATCACGCACCTCTACCTGACCTTCACCGTGGGAAACGGCGATTGGCATCTGTGAACCGACCATACCCTGCAGCAGCAGAGACGGGCTCTGGGTCACTTCCACCAGGCTAAAGCGCGCTTCGAAGCGGTCAGACTGGTTACGCACAAAGCGCGGCCAGGCTTCGCTGCCCGGGATCAGCTCGCGCAGGTTAGACATCATCTGGCAGCCGTTACACACGCCCAGCGCCAGCGTCTGCGGACGGTGGAAGAAGGTTTCGAACTCGTCGCGTACGCGGCTGTTGAACAGAATGGACTTCGCCCAGCCCTCGCCCGCGCCCAGCACGTCGCCGTAGGAGAAGCCGCCGCACGCCACCAGCGCCTGGAAATCTTCCAGACCGGTACGTCCGGCCAGCAGATCGCTCATGTGGACGTCGATAGCGTCAAAGCCCGCGCGGTGGAAGGCAGCCGCCATCTCAACGTGGGAGTTAACGCCCTGCTCGCGCAGCACGGCCACTTTCGGACGCGCGCCGGTCGCAATGTACGGCGCGGCGATGTCTTCGTTGATGTCGAAGGAGAGCTTCACGTTCAGGCCTGGATCCTGATCATTGGCCTTCGCGTTGTGCTCCTGATCGGCACATTCCGGGTTATCACGCAGGCGCTGCATCTGCCAGGTGGTTTCCGCCCACCACATGCGCAGCGTGGTGCGGCTTTCGCTGAACACGGCGTGACCGTCAGCTTCAATGACAAAGCGGTCACCCTGAACGGCTTTACCCAGATAGTGCACGCAGTCAGCCAGGCCATGCTGCGCCAGCAGCGCTTCAACCGCATCGCGATCCGCCGCACGCACCTGAATCACGGCGCCCAGCTCTTCGTTAAACAGCGCCGCCAGGCGGTCTTCGCCAAGCGTGGCAATGTTCGCTTCCACGCCACAGTGGCCGGTGAAGGCCATCTCTGCCAGCGTCACCAGCAGGCCGCCGTCGGAACGGTCGTGGTAGGCCAGCAGCTTACGCTGCGCCACCAGCGCCTGAATCGCGTCGTAGAAGCCTTTCAGCTGGGCCACGTCACGCACGTCGGCTGGCTTATCGCCGAGCTGGCGGTAAACCTGCGCCAGCGCGGTGGCGCCCAGCGCGTTGTGGCCTTTACCCAGGTCAATCAGCAGCAGGGCGTTATCTTCGGTCACCAGCTGCGGCGTAACGGTGTGACGCACGTCTTCCACGCGGGCAAACGCGGTGATCACCAGCGACAGCGGAGAGGTCATCTCGCGCTGCTCGTTGCCTTCCTGCCAGCGGGTTTTCATCGACATGGAGTCTTTGCCCACCGGAATGGTCAGGCCGAGGGCAGGACACAGCTCCTCACCCACCGCCTTCACGGCTTCATACAGGCCCGCGTCTTCGCCTGGGTGACCGGCAGCGGCCATCCAGTTTGCGGAGAGCTTAATACGTTTGATATCGCCAATCTGCGTCGCGGCGATGTTGGTTAGCGCTTCACCGACCGCCAGACGGGCAGAGGCCGCGAAGTCCAGCAGCGCGACCGGGGTGCGTTCACCCAGCGCCATCGCTTCGCCGTAGTAGCTGTCGAGGCTCGCGGTGGTTACGGCGCAGTTCGCCGCCGGGATCTGCCACGGGCCGACCATCTGGTCGCGGGATACCATACCGGTCACGGTACGGTCGCCGATGGTCACCAGGAAGGTTTTCTCTGCCACAGCTGGCAGGTGCAGCACGCGATTAACGGCTTCTGCCACGGTGATGCCCTGGCGATCCAGCGCTTTGCCCGCCGCCTTACGGGTCTGCACGTCGCGGGTCATCTTCGGCGTTTTTCCGAGCAGGACATCGAGCGGCAGATCGATCGGCTGGTTGTCGAAATGGGTGTCGCTCAGAGTCAGGTGCTGCTCTTCGGTCGCTTCACCGATGACGGCATACGGCGCGCGCTCGCGGCGGCACAGCTCGTCAAACAGCGGCAGCTGATCCGCCGCAACGGCCAGCACGTAGCGCTCCTGGGATTCGTTACACCAGATTTCCAGCGGGCTCATGCCCGGCTCATCGCTCAGGATGTCGCGCAGGTTGAAACGACCACCGCGGCCGCCGTCGCTCACCAGCTCCGGCATGGCGTTGGACAGACCGCCCGCGCCCACGTCGTGGATAAAGAGGATCGGGTTAGCATCGCCCAGCTGCCAGCAGCGGTCGATCACTTCCTGACAGCGACGCTCCATCTCCGGGTTGTCACGCTGCACGGACGCGAAGTCGAGATCCGCATCAGACTGGCCGGAGGCCATAGACGAGGCCGCACCGCCGCCCAGACCGATGTTCATTGCCGGGCCGCCGAGCACGATCAGCTTCGCGCCGACGACGATCTCGCCTTTCTGCACGTGATCGGCACGGATGTTGCCGATCCCGCCCGCCAGCATGATCGGTTTGTGGTAGCCGCGCAGCTCTTCGCCGTTGTGGCTGTCCACTTTCTCTTCATAGGTACGGAAGTAACCGTTCAGCGCCGGACGACCAAATTCGTTGTTAAACGCCGCGCCGCCCAGCGGGCCTTCGGTCATGATATCCAGCGCGGTCACAATGCGCTCTGGCTTGCCGAAATCTTCTTCCCACGGCTGTTCAAAGCCCGGGATACGCAGGTTGGAGACGGAGAAACCGACCAGACCCGCTTTTGGTTTTGCACCACGACCGGTCGCCCCTTCGTCACGGATTTCACCGCCGGAGCCGGTCGCCGCACCCGGCCACGGGGAGATCGCCGTCGGGTGGTTGTGGGTTTCCACTTTCATCAGGATATGCGCGGGCTCCTGATGGAAGTCATAGCGCCCTGCTTCGCGATCGGCGAAGAAGCGGCCCACCTCAGAACCTTCCATCACCGCGGCGTTGTCTTTATAGGCAGACAGCACGTGGTCAGGCGTTTGCTCCATGGTGTTTTTGATCATTTTGAACAGCGACTTTGGCTGCTGTTCGCCGTCAATAATCCAGTCGGCATTGAAAATCTTGTGGCGGCAGTGCTCCGAGTTCGCCTGCGCGAACATGTAGAGTTCAATGTCGTTCGGGTTACGGTTGAGCTTAACGAACGCATCCTGCAGGTAGTCGATTTCGTCTTCTGCCAGCGCCAGGCCGAGACGCAGGTTGGCGTCAATCAGCGCCTGACGGCCCTGTCCCAGCAGGTCCACGCTCTGTACCGGTGCAGGCTGATGGTGGGAGAAAAGCTTCTGCGCGTCATCAAGAGAGGCAAATACGCTCTCCATCATGCGGTCGTGCAGTTCAGCCGCAACCGCCTGCCACTGCGCGTCGCTCAGGGTAGAGGCTTCCACGTAGTACGCTACGCCGCGCTCCAGACGGTTAATCTGGCTCAGGCCACAGTTGTGGGCGATGTCGGTGGCTTTGGAAGACCAGGGGGAGATGGTGCCCGGACGCGGCGTCGCAAGGATCAGTTTGCCGGTTGGCGTATGGCTGCTGAGGCTTGGGCCATACTTGAGCAGGCGTTCCAGCTGTACGCGCTCCTCTGCATTCAGGGGGGCATTCAGGTCAGCAAAATGGACATACTCAGCGTAAATATTGCTTACCGGAAGGTCGGCCGCCTGAAAACGTGCCAGCAGTTTGGTAATACGGAAGGCAGACAGTGCAGGCGAACCACGCAGAATTTCCATCATAAGTCTCTCGTCTTCGAAGCGCCGGGGCGCTTTCAGTGTGCGCAAGGGGGAAAACGGGCGTCATTATAGAGAATCCTGAGCGCCGACGAAACCGTTTGCGTCGAAATAAAATTGACGAAGAGATTTAACAATAGATGTGACCTGTCTCTCTAATTGGTTGCCAAGTGGCGCAAGTTTACGCAAAATGCCGCTCATTCAATGGCAAACCTTATTGTTAACATGGCTACAGCAGACTGAGGCAACCGGCGTCGCAGAGAATTAACTAATTGAAAAAATTAAAGATTAATTATCTGCTCATCGGCATTGTAACGTTGCTGTTGGCAGTGGCCCTCTGGCCTTCCATCCCCTGGATCGGCAAAGCCGAAAACCGTATCGCCGCCATTCAGGAGCGGGGGGAATTGCGCGTCAGTACCCTCAACTCTCCGCTGATTTACAGCGACATCAACGGCAAAATCATTGGACTGGATTATGAACTGGCACAGCAGTTCGCCGATTACCTTGGCGTAAAGCTGAAAATCACCGTCCGCCAGAATATCAACCAGCTGTTTGACGACCTCGATAACGACGATGCCGATATGCTGGCCGCCGGGCTGGTGTATAACAGCGAGCGCAGCAAAAACTATCAGCCAGGCCCGACCTACTACTCCGTTTCGCAGCAGTTGGTTTACCGCGTCGGGAGCCTGCGCCCGCGCTCGCTGGCGTCGATTAACGATCGGCAGCTAACGATTGCCCCCGGTCACGTGGTAATTGACGATCTGCGCGAGCTCAAGGAGAAGAAATATCCGGACCTGAGCTGGACGGTGGATGCGAAACTCGGCACGACGGAGCTGCTGGAGCAGGTAAAAGATCAGAAAGTTCCTTACACCATCGCCGATTCGGTCGCGATCAGCCTGTTCCAGCGCGTGCATCCTGAAATCGCCGTGGCGCTGGACGTCACCGACGAGCAGCCTGTGACCTGGTTTACTCAGCTCGATGACGATCAGACCCTCTCTGCCGCGATGCTCGATTTCTTCAACACCATGAATGAAGACGGTACGCTGGCGCGCCTGGAGGAGAAGTACCTCGGTCATGGTGATGACTTTGACTACGTTGATACCCGCAGCTTCCTGCGTGCGGTAGACAGCGTCCTGCCGGACCTGCAGCCGCTGTTCGAAAAATACGCCCAGGAAATTGACTGGAAACTGCTGGCGGCTATTTCTTATCAGGAATCCCACTGGGATACCCAGGCCACGTCTCCGACTGGCGTACGTGGTTTGATGATGTTAACCAAAAATACCGCGCTGAGCCTGGGCGTCAATGACCGTACCGATGCGGAACAGAGCATCAGCGGCGGCGCGCGCTACCTGCAGGATATGATGGCCAAAGTCCCGGAAACGGTGCCGGAAGAGGAGCGGATCTGGTTCGCGCTGGCGGCCTACAATATGGGCTATGCGCATATGCTGGATGCGCGAGCGCTGACGGCCAAAACGAAAGGCAACCCGGACAGCTGGTCAGACGTAAAACAGCGGCTGCCGCTGCTGAGCCAGAAGCCATGGTATAACAAGCTGACGTACGGCTACGCGCGCGGGCATGAAGCCTACGCTTACGTGGAAAATATCCGTAAATATCAGATTAGCCTGGTCGGGTATCTGCTGGAGAAAGAGAAAGAGGCGACAGAGGCCAAACGGCTGGCCCAAAGCTACCCTGCCGTGGCGCCGGACGAGCTTAACCGTCCGTCGGCTTCAATTCTGCCTTTTGCTGCTTTTTCTGCTGACGGCGCATTCGAAAGAAATCGCTTAATAGCCCCGAACACTCTGGTGCAAGCACCCCGCCGATAGTCTTTACCTGGTGGTTCATCCCCGGGTGACCCAGCACGTCCATCAGCGAACCGGCCGCACCGGTTTTTTCATCCCGCGCACCGAAGACCAGAGTCCCGATCCGGCTGTGCACCATCGCCCCGGAGCACATTACGCACGGCTCCAGCGTCACATACAGCGTGGTATCAAGCAGGCGATAGTTTTGCAGCACCAGACCGCCCTGACGAAGCGCCATGATTTCGGCGTGCGCCGTCGGATCGTGGCGGCCAATGGGACGGTTCCACCCTTCACCAATCACCTGGTTATTGTGGACCAGCACGGCGCCCACGGGCACTTCGCCCTCGTCCCAGGCACGCTGAGCGAGCGTCAGCGCATGACGCATCCAGTATTCATGTGAGAATTCAGGGTTGGACAACGGTTGATACTCCAGTCGAAAAGCGGGCGGCATTATACACACCCCTTATGGATAAGACTATTCGAGTTGCTGAAGTTCACCTGATGGCGTGACGCGCCAGCGGTGCTGGCAAAAATAGAGCAGCGGGTTGTCCTGCTTGCTGTCGCTGTAGCCGCTGTACAGGCGCAGTGGCGTGCCGATACGTTTTTCCAGCTGGACCACTTTTTCATGCCCCAGGCAGCGCATCGTCAGCACCCAACCGCCGTAGCCGCGGGCAATTTGCGTGGCGATAAGATTCACGCGCGGTAGCCAGGGGGTATCAAAGTAGACCTGCTCCACCAGCGTCTGCGGGGAGCCGGTAATCAGCCAGATGTCGGCATCGTTCGCGTCGAGGTAGCCGGTCAGGCGCGCCTGCACCACCGGGAATGCGGCAACGTGGCCGCGGAACCACTGCGCAAAATCCTGCTCGAGCTGTTTAAGCCGCGCTTCGCTGTGCCCAAACGTACATCCCCACAGCAGCAGGCTCATCGGCCATCGCGCCGCACGGCCTTTCACCAGCAGCGCGATCCCGATAACCGGTAAGAGCGGTAGCACGAGCAGCGCATTCAGAGGCTGACGCCGCAGCAGGTAACGCATAAACGTACCAAACATATCCTGCTGATGCAGCGTGCCATCCAGGTCGAAAAAGACAACGCGACGCCCGTGATTTGCCAAACCTTACTCCTCTGGGTCGTTGAAACCTAATAGCCAGGTAAACAGGAACCCGGCGATCACCGCTACTAAATAGCCTAACAGATAGAGCACCACTTTTCCGGTCACGATGGTTAATGCCAGCGGTAACCCCGAGAGACCAAAGGTGATGACGGTGGCAACTTTCCAGTAGCTGATCAGCGCCCCGCCTACCGCGCCGCCCAGACAGGCCGCGAGGAACGGTTTACCCAGCGGCAGCGTAACACCGAAAATCAGCGGCTCGCCAATGCCGAGCAGTCCGACCGGGAGTGCGCCTTTAATCATTTTTTTCAGACGCGCGTTGCGGGTTTTCATCAGTACCGCAATTGCCGCACCGACCTGCCCTACACCCGCCATCGACAGGATAGGCAGCAGCGCGTTATAGCCGTGCGCCTGCACCAGCTCGACGTGGATTGGAACCAGCCCCTGATGCAGGCCGGTCAGCACCAGCGGCAGGAAAGTACCCGACAGCACCGCGCCCACTAACAGGCCGCCGCGGTCAATCGCCAGCGACGCACCGTGGGCGATGGCCTCAGAGATCCACCCGCCTAACGGCTGGAGGGCCACAATCGCTACGCTACCGGTAATCAGCGTGGTCAGCAGCGGGTTGAGAATCAGCTCGATGGAGCCTGGCAGAACCGCGCGCAGCCGTTTCTCGATCCAGCACATCAGGATGACCACCAGCAGCACCGCGATCACCCCGCCGCGGCCCGGCTGAAGCGCCTCACCAAACAGCGTGATCTGCGCCAGCTGCGGGCTGGACAAGATGCCCGCCATCACCCCGCCCATTGCCAGCGATCCGCCAAACACCTTCGCGGTATTCACCCCGACCAGAATGTTCATGATGGCGAACACCGCGCTGCCGAAGATCCCGAGAATCCCCAGCAGGTTCGGATACTGCGTGGCGAAATCCCCCACAATATCCGGCCGCTTGAGGATATTGATGATCCCGGTGATCAGGCCTGAGGCAATAAACGCCGGGATCAGCGGAATAAAGACATTTGCCAGCTGTCGCAGCGCATCGCTCATGGGGGCTTTGTATTTCGCCTTCGCCTGGGCTTTGGTGCGCTCAGCCTCGTCAATCGATACGCTCGCACTCACGCCCATCAGCGCGCGCATGGCATCGACAACCTGCGCCGCTTTCCCTGGGCCGACGATCAGCTGGTGCTGCTGCCCCTGTTTCACGTAGCCGCTGACGCCGGAAAGCTGCTTCAGACCCGGCACGTCAAGCTGGTCGTCGTCATGCACCTCGACGCGCACGCGCGTCATGCAGTTTTCGAGACGCTGAATATTTTGTTCCCCACCAATCCCCCGCAGGATATCGCTGGCGAGCGCTGCTGTTTTGTCCATACACGCCTCTGTTAGTGTTCTAATGCCGCCCGTAAGAAACCGTTATGCGCATCGAGTTTGGCTCTTGCGGCCGCCGCATCCAGCCCGCTTAAGATCATCAAAATGGCCGGTTTAACATCGTGATCGGTCTGTTTGAGTACCGCTTCCGCCTCTTCGCGGCCTGCGCCCGTCGCCTCCATCACCATGCGGCAGGCTCTGTCAACCAGCTTGACGTTGGTGGCCTGCATATCCACCATCAGGTTCTGATACACCTTGCCGAACTTCACCATCGCGCCGGTGGAGATCATATTGAGCACCAGCTTTTGCGCGGTCCCAGATTTCAAGCGCGTGGAGCCGGTGAGCGCTTCCGGCCCGACAACTGGCGAGATAGCAATTGTGGCCACCTGCGCAATCGGTGAGCCAGGGTTGCAGGAGATGGCGACCGTCGTGCAGCCGGTCTGGTTGGCGTATTCCAGCCCGCCAATCACGTACGGCGTGCGCCCGGATGCCGCCAGCCCGACCACCAGATCCTTCGCGGTCAGATTAAGATCCTTCAGGCCATCCTCGCCCAGCTGTTTGTTGTCTTCCGCCCCTTCAACGGCTTTCAGCAGCGCACCGGGGCCACCGGCGATCAGCCCAACTACCAGACCATGCGGGACCCCAAAGGTTGGCGGACATTCTGACGCGTCCAGGACCCCTAAACGCCCGCTGGTCCCCGCCCCCATGTAAATAATGCGTCCACCGGCCTTGAGGGCTTCCGCAGCCGCATCGACCGCTTTCGCCACCTCTGGTAATGTCTCTTTCACTGCCTGCGCGACCAGCGTATCCTGTTGATTAAAGCGGTTAACCAGCTCCAGGGTGGAGAGCGCATCCAGATCCATGGTTTGCGGGTTACGTGTTTCAGAAACAAGTGAGCCAAGATTCATTTTTGTACCTCAAGAATTTTTAATTCATAATAATCACACTATAATGGAATATAAAATTCATTCAGGCGAGCAAAATCCGTATTTGCGCAGATAATCACATTTTCGCCAGGAGACCGTATGAACTGTTTAATTCGCATTCGCCAGCGCTACGCAGGCTTTGCCCAAAGCGACAAGAAGCTGGCGGATTTTCTGCTTTCTCAACCCGACCACGCGCGCCATCTCAGCTCGCAGCAGCTGGCGAGTGAAGCCGGGGTGAGCCAGTCCAGCGTGGTGAAATTTGCGCAGAAGATTGGCTTTAAGGGATTCCCTGCCCTCAAGCTGGCGATCAGTGAAGCGCTGGTCAGTAACCCTAACCCGCAGTCCATGCCGGTGCATAATCAGATCCGCGGAGACGATCCGATGCGGCTGGTCGGCGAAAAGCTGATCAAAGAGAACGTGGCGGCCATGCATGCGACGCTCGATGTGAATACGGAAGAGAAGCTGCTGGAGAGCGTGGCGATGCTGCGCGGCGCGCGGCGGATCGTTCTGACCGGCATCGGCGCGTCCGGACTTGTGGCGCGTAACTTTGGCTGGAAGCTGACAAAAATTGGCCTTAACGCCATCGTCGAGCAGGATATGCACGCCCTGCTGGCGACCGTACAGGCGATGGATCCTGACGATCTGCTGCTGGCGATCTCCTATTCCGGCGAGCGCCGCGAGATCAACATGGCCACCGACGAAGTCCTGCGCGTCGGCGGTAAAATTCTGGCGATCACCGGTTTTACGCCGAATGCCCTACAGCAGCGGGCCACGCGCTGTTTATATACCATTGCCGAGGAACAGGCCACGCGCAGCGCGGCTATCTCGTCCACCAGCGCACAAATGATGCTGACGGACCTGCTGTTTATGGCACTGGTGCAGCAGGATCTGGAGCGTGCGCCCGAGCGCATTCGCCACAGCGAAGAACTGGTAAAGAAACTGGTTTGACGCGTATAATGCCCGCCCAGTTTGTGTTGTTTCTGAGAATTTCCTGATGGCGCTGTTAATTACCAAAAAATGCATTAATTGCGATATGTGCGAGCCCGAATGCCCGAACCAGGCCATTTCGATGGGCGACAGCATTTATGAGATTAACAGCGACCGCTGCACCGAATGCATCGGCCACTATGAGACGCCGACCTGTCAGAAAGTGTGCCCGATCCCCAATACCATCCTGAAGGATCCGGCACACGTCGAGAGCGAAGAGCAGCTGTGGGATAAGTTTGTCCTGATGCACCACGCGGACAAACTTTAACTTTCGATGATCACCGTTGCGCTGGCATAGTGACGCTCATCCGCGATCGTCACGTGGACGTGATTCACGCCGAGCTTCTCTGCCAGCTTTTGCGCCTCGCCCCATAAACGCAGGCTTGGCTTACCCAGCTCATCGTTAAACACTTCAAACTGGTTGAACGCCAGACCATTACGAATGCCGGTCCCGAAGGCTTTGGCGGCCGCCTCTTTTACCGCAAAACGCTTCGCCAGAAAACGCACCGGCTGCTGATGCGCTTCCCAGATGGCCCATTCGTTATCGCTCAGCACGCGCCTTGCGAGGCGATCGCCGCTGCGGGCGATCACCGCTTCAATACGGGCTATTTCCACGATATCTGTGCCTAAGCCCAGAATGGCCATTACTGACGCGCTTCCAGCATCAGGCGTTTCATCTCGGCGACCGCCTCTTTCAGGCCGCTCATCACCGCGCGGCCAACGATCGCGTGACCGATGTTCAGCTCGTGCATTTCCGGGATGGCGGCAATGGCCTTCACGTTATGGTAGGTCAGGCCGTGACCGGCATTGACCTTCAGACCCAGGCTCGCCGCGTAGGTGGCCGCTTTAGCAATACGCTCCAGCTCTTTCGCCTGCTCGGCATCGTTTTTGGCATCGGCATAGCAGCCGGTGTGAATTTCGATATACGGCGCGCCCACGTCGGCTGCCGCTTTAATCTGAGTGAAGTCGGCGTCAATAAACAGCGAAACCAGGATACCGGCATCAGCCAGGCGCTTGCAGGCATCGCGCATTTTGTCGAGCTGGCCGGCCACGTCCAGACCGCCTTCGGTCGTGACTTCCTGGCGTTTTTCCGGCACCAGGCAGCAGAAGTGCGGCTGGGTCTCACAGGCAATCGCCAGCATCTCTTCGGTGACCGCCATCTCCAGATTCATACGGGTGTCCAGCGTCTGACGCAGAATGCGAACGTCGCGGTCGGTGATGTGGCGACGGTCTTCACGCAGGTGAACGGTAATGCCGTCGGCGCCAGCCTGTTCAGCGATAAACGCCGCCTGAACCGGATCGGGATACGCCGTGCCGCGCGCATTACGCAGCGTGGCGATGTGATCGATGTTGACGCCTAACAGTAATTCAGCCATGACAATCCTCGGTTTTCTTTTCGATTCTGTGGTCTAACGTTTCGGCACAAACTGCCTGAATAATTCGCGGCTCTTTAAGGGCTTGCCGCCAAGATACGGCTTGAGGGCAATCCGGGTAAAGCGTTTTGCTGCGCGCAGGGTATCCTGATCGGGAAACTCGCGCTCATAAAGCGCCCTGAGCTGACGCCCGGTAAAGGTGCTGTTGTCGATCACGACGCTGGCAATGAAGCCTTTTTCTTCACGGTAGCGGTAGGTCATGGTGTCTTCCACTTCGTCACCGCTGCCCGCACAGTGCAGAAAATCGACCCCGTACCCAAGATGGCCCAGCAGCGCCAGCTCAAAACGCCGCAGCGCAGGCTCGGGCGTACCGGTTGCGCCAGCCAGCGCCTGGATACAGTGGAGATAATCAAAGAAAAGTTCAGAGAAGCGGGTCTCATGTTCAAGAACGCGTGAGATGAGTTCATTGACATACAGACCGCTGTAGAGCGTGATGCCGGAGAGAGGAAGCGCCAGGGAGACGGCTTCGGCGCTGCGCAGGGTTTTAACTTCCCCTCGTCCACCAAAACGGACCAGCAACGGCGTGAAAGGCTGTAAGGCACCTTTCAGGTTAGAACGTTTGGAACGTGCGCCTTTTGCAACAAGGCGCACGCGGCCCGACTCTTCCGTGAAGACGTCCAGCATCAGGCTGGTTTCGCTCCAGGGACGACTATGCAGGATAAAGGCGCGCTGCCATCCATCCATATGCTCGTCGTCTTGTGTTACTGGTCTTCGCCGTAACCGAGGCTGCGCAGAGCACGCTCATCATCGGCCCAGCCAGATTTCACTTTCACCCACAGTTCAAGGTGAACCGGCGCTTCGAACATCTCCTGCATGTCCTTTCGGGCTTCGATGCCGATGGTTTTGATCTTGGCGCCTTTATTGCCGATCACCATCTTCTTCTGCCCTTCACGCTCAACGAGGATCAGGCCGTTGATGTCGTAGCCGCCGCGCTCGTTGCTCTGGAAACGCTCGATCTCCACCGTCACAGAGTACGGCAGTTCAGCGCCCAGGAAACGCATCAGCTTTTCACGGATAATTTCAGACGCCATAAAGCGCTGAGAGCGATCGGTGATGTACTCTTCCGGGAAGTGATGAATCGCTTCCGGCAGATGTTTGCGCACGATGCCCGCGATGGTATCCACGTTCAGACCCGTCTCCGCAGACAGCGGAACGATATCGAGGAAGTTCATCTGGCTACCGAGCCACTGCAGATGCGGCAGCAGATCGGCCTTTTCCTGCACGTTGTCCACTTTGTTGACGGCGAGGATGACCGGCGTTTTGCCGTCGCGCA
Organism: Enterobacter sp. 5-4; assembly: GCF_000612205.1. Taxonomy (NCBI): domain Bacteria; kingdom Pseudomonadati; phylum Pseudomonadota; class Gammaproteobacteria; order Enterobacterales; family Enterobacteriaceae; genus Enterobacter; species Enterobacter sp. 5-4. Next base: position 157,048 of record NZ_JFHW01000025.1, read on the forward strand.
GCTTGTTCAGCACCATCTCGTCGTCCGGCGTCCAGCGGGTGCCTTCCACAACGAAAATCACCAGCTCCACGTCGCCAATCGAGCTGCTCGCCGCCTTGTTCATCAGACGGTTGATGGCACGCTTCTCTTCCATGTGCAGGCCCGGGGTATCGACGTAGATCGCCTGATACGCGCCTTCAGTATGGATACCGACGATGCGGTGACGCGTGGTCTGTGCCTTACGCGAGGTGATAGAAATCTTCTGCCCAAGCAGATTATTCAACAGGGTGGATTTGCCGACGTTCGGACGTCCGACGATGGCAATAAATCCGCAATAGGTCTTTTCTTCGCTCATTCCAGCTCCAGCATTTTTAACGCCTGTTCGGCGGCAGCCTGTTCAGCCTTACGACGGCTTGAACCTGTGCCCACCACCGGTTCACTCAGGCCACTGACCTGGCAATGGATGGTAAATTCCTGATCGTGCGCTTCGCCACGAACCTGCACCACCAGATAAGATGGCAGCGGCAGATGACGGCCCTGCAAATATTCCTGCAGACGCGTTTTGGGATCTTTTTGTTTATCGCCCGGGCTGATTTCGTCCAGACGGGTCTGATACCAGTTCAGGATCAGCTTTTCGACGGTCTGGATATCGCTGTCCAGGAACACACCACCAATTAATGCTTCGACCGTATCGGCAAGAATAGATTCACGACGGAAGCCGCCGCTTTTCAGCTCACCCGGCCCAAGACGCAGACATTCGCCCAGCTCAAATTCGCGCGCGATTTCCGCAAGGGTATTACCCCGAACCAGCGTGGCACGCATGCGGCTCATATCACCTTCATCCACGCGCGGGAAACGATGATAAAGCGCATTCGCAATCACGAAACTTAAAATAGAGTCGCCTAAAAACTCGAGACGCTCATTATGTTTGCTGCTGGCACTGCGGTGGGTTAATGCCTGTTGCAACAACTCCTGATGATGAAAAGTGTAGCCCAGCTTCCGTTGAAGCCGATTAATTACGATGGGGTTCATGCGATACCAATAAATGAATGCGTCAAAAATGCAGCACACGAAACCGACCTGAGAAAACCAACGCGGTTTCGTGTGCCGTGGCACCCTTGCAGGGCCAACCTTAAACTTCGGGGGAATATTCTATACACAACGACAGGGGATGTCGTTAGTTCGAAGAGATTTATCGGTGAAATAATTCGTGTAGCCGCGTTAATTCGCGGCTACACGTTCATTTAGTGAGAATTAATGGATTCCGCCAATACGATTCAGGCGTACGCCGGTCGGCCATTCGCCTTCCTGCTTCTCAAAACTCATCCAGATTGCGGTCGCTTTACCCACCAGATTCGCTTCCGGCACAAAGCCCCAGTAACGGCTGTCCGCAGAATTATCGCGGTTGTCACCCATCATGAAGTAATGGCCCGGCGGTACAATCCAGCTTGCCAGCTGCTGGCCCGGCTGACGATAGTACATACCCACTTGATCCTGCGCGATTGGCACGGTGAGGATCCGGTGCGTCACGTCACCCAGCGTCTCTTTGCGCTCAACCAGACGAATACCGTTATCTTTGGTTTCGCCTTTCGGTACCTGGAAGAATCCGCTGCTCGCTTCGCCGCCGTTGTGACGGGCAAAGGTCTGCACAAAATCACTTGGCTCAACGTTCGAGTAAGTGATTGGCAGCGCGTTTTCACATGCGGTACCGGAGCTGCAGCCTGGCTGAACGGTGACTTCTTTCGCAACCGGATCGTAAGTCACTTTGTCACCCGGCAGACCTACCGCGCGCTTGATGTAGTCCAGGCGCGGATCTTCCGGATATTTGAACACCACGATGTCGCCACGTTTCGGATGACCGGTCTCGATCAGCGTTTTCTGGTAGATCGGATCTTTAATGCCGTAGGCAAACTTCTCTACCAGAATAAAATCACCAATCAGCAGCGTTGGCATCATTGAACCTGATGGGATCTGGAACGGTTCGTAAATAAACGAACGTACCACCAGCACAATCGCCAGCACCGGAAACACCGAGGCGCCCGTTTCCAGCCAGCCCGGTTTCGGACCGACTTTCTTCAGGGTTTTCGCGTCAATACCATCGCCAGTGGCTACCTGTGCGGCAGCCTGACGTTCACGACGTTTTGGGGCGAAGATAAACTTATCCAGACACCACAGCAGACCTGTCACCAGGGTAGCAATGACCAGGATCAGGGCAAACATGTTCGCCATGCCAACTCCTTAGGGTTATTTGCCGTCTTTACCAACATGAAGGATGGCAAGGAATGCTTCCTGCGGCAGCTCGACGTTACCGACCTGCTTCATACGCTTCTTACCTTCTTTCTGCTTCTGGAGCAGCTTTTTCTTACGGCTGACGTCACCGCCATAGCACTTCGCCAGAACGTTTTTACGCAGCTGTTTCACGGTGGAACGCGCGATAATGTGGTTGCCGATGGCAGCCTGAATCGCGATATCGAACTGCTGACGCGGGATCAGATCTTTCATCTTCTCAACCAGCTCGCGACCACGGTATGGCGCATTGTCGTTGTGGGTGATCAGCGCCAGCGCATCCACACGCTCGCCGTTGATCAGCACGTCCACACGCACCATGTTGGAGGCCTGGAAGCGTTTGAAGTTGTAATCCAGTGACGCATAGCCACGGGAGGTGGACTTCAGACGGTCGAAGAAGTCGAGTACCACTTCCGCCATCGGGATTTCGTAGGTCAGCGCGACCTGGTTACCGTGGTAAACCATGTTGGTCTGCACGCCGCGCTTCTCAATACACAGCGTAATGACGTTACCGAGGAATTCCTGCGGCAGCAGCATGTGACATTCGGCAATAGGCTCACGCAGCTCGTGAATATTGTTCAGCGGCGGCAGCTTGGACGGGCTGTCGACGTAGATCACTTCTTTCGAGGTGGTTTCAACTTCATACACTACCGTCGGCGCGGTGGTGATCAGGTCCAGATCGTATTCACGCTCCAGACGTTCCTGAATGATCTCCATGTGCAGCAGGCCGAGGAAGCCGCAGCGGAAGCCGAAGCCCAGCGCCGTTGAGCTTTCTGGCTCGTAGAACAGGGAGGCATCGTTCAGGCTCAGCTTGCCAAGCGCATCACGGAAGTTTTCATAGTCGTCAGAGCTAACCGGGAACAGGCCCGCGTAAACCTGCGGCTTCACCTTTTTAAAGCCCGGCAGCGCTTTTTCTGCCGGATTACGCGCACCGGTCAGGGTATCGCCCACCGGTGCACCGAGGATGTCTTTGATGGCGCATACCAGCCAGCCTACCTCGCCGCATGTCAGCTCGGTACGGTCAACCTGTTTTGGCGTGAAGATACCCAGACGGTCGGCGTTGTAGACCTGTCCGGTACTCATAACCTTGATTTTGTCGCCTTTGCGCATGGTGCCGTTTTTAATACGCACCAGGGAGACAACGCCCAGATAGTTATCAAACCAGGAGTCAATAATCAGCGCCTGCAGCGGGGCATCCGGATCGCCTTCCGGGGCCGGAATATCACGTACCAGACGTTCCAGCACGTCGGTCACGCCGACGCCGGTTTTCGCAGAGCAGCGCACGGCATCGGTCGCGTCAATGCCGACAATATCTTCAATCTCTTCCGCGACGCGCTCAGGATCGGCGGCTGGCAGGTCAATCTTGTTCAGAACCGGCACAACTTCGAGATCCATTTCCATCGCGGTGTAGCAGTTTGCCAGGGTCTGGGCTTCTACGCCCTGCCCGGCATCGACTACCAGCAGCGCGCCTTCACAGGCCGCGAGCGAGCGTGAAACCTCATAGGAGAAGTCAACGTGGCCTGGGGTGTCGATAAAGTTCAGCTGATAGGTTTCGCCATCAGCCGCCTTGTAATCCAGCGTGACGCTCTGCGCCTTGATGGTGATACCGCGTTCGCGTTCCAGGTCCATGGAGTCCAGAACCTGGGCTTCCATTTCACGATCAGACAGGCCACCGCAAATCTGGATAATACGGTCAGACAGCGTCGACTTACCGTGGTCAATGTGAGCAATGATCGAAAAGTTACGTATGTTCTTCATATAGTTAAATAATTATGCCTTACGAATTCCTGGAGGCCGCTGTTCTTAGCCTGACGTTTTTCAGTGCGAAAACGCAGCATTCTACACTACATCTCCGCTACCTGGAAATGGACTTAGCGCCAGGTATAGCGTGAAGAAAGGACGTTTTCTGTTTTAAGACGTAAAAATGACAAAGCCCGATGAATCACCGGGCCTCAGAAGAGAGCGTCTCAACGCGAAGCTGGTCTGGCGCCAGCCCAACGCTGAGAATGACAGGCTGCCACTCCTCGCGCGCGGCAAGCGTCGGGGAGAGGCCTTTGGCAAGCCAGAATCCCCCCAGCCCCCCTAATGCGGCACCGCACATGGCGGCACCGTCGGTGCCAAACAGCATCTGGAAAACGCCGCCCATGATAAACAGCCCGAGCAGCGGAGAGAGATAGACCAGCATGGCGGAGCTGAGCAGACTGCCTTCCGCGATGCCGAGTTCAACTTTCTGCCCGGCCATCAGCGGCTGTTCGCTCGGCACAGAAATCGTGTGTGAGGTTTGCGGCCCGAGCTTATTCAGCACGCGGCTGCCGCAACCGGCTCGGGATGCGCAGCTATTGCATGAGGCTTTTACATCGCAGCTCACCAGCGCAATGCCGTTTTGCCACGAGACTACCGTCGCCCATTCTTTGATCATTGTGCGGCCCTGAATTTAATGCTGTCGGAGATGCGCTTCGCCGTTTGCGGAGGAAGTTCCCCCACAATGGTGATCTCTGCATTATCGCGTACCGTTGTGCTCACCGTACGGCGCCCGGTACGCAGAATTTGTTCAGTGCTGTTTGCCGTTGCGCGATTGATATTCACCGAGAAGCTGAACAAACCATCGGAATAGAGGCGTGATTCCACCGGCGTTTCAATCGTTGGCAGCTGGCGACGGCTGCTGGACACTTCGCTAAATCCTTGCGGGATCCAGGCAGGTACCCAGTTGAAATTAACGGAATCGCCTGCCGGAACGGAAAGCAGCGGCGGCAGGCTGGCCTTAGCCAGATTCTGCATGCTGTTGCCAACCTGGTTATTCACGCTAAAGGAGATAACGCGGAACTGTTCCAGCGTTTCACCGTCACGGTCAAGCAGGTCTACACGCATGGGGAGTTTGGTTTCCGCGTCAATCCAGACAATATAGCTGTAGCGCGTTCCATCCCGGGCGACAACGCGGATCACCTCACACAGTCTGTCCGCAATACGCGTACGCCCTACCGAAATAAAATCGTAGTAAGGGGCAAGCCGTTTGAAGTCGGTGTAAATGAGTGACGGCAGGGAATCAACGATATAGTCACCATTCAGCGTGAAAGGCTCCAGGCCGGGTTCGAAATAGCTGATTTCGTTACCACGCTGGACAACTTCCCGACGCGGGCCATCCATCTGTAAAAGCTGGGCGAGCGGCTGATTATCAAGACGGGCATGGCGATAGCGTAACGACTCGACGCCCTGCTTATTGATGCTGATAAATGCCAACTCGTAATTGAGTGACTGGCTGGCCAGATTCATTTGCTGCAACAACGCCCCGGATGATACATCAGCCGAGGCGTTGGCAGAGAAGAACAGGCTACCCGCCATCAGAGACATGGCGAACCAAAGTTGCTTCATTACTGCGATTGCGTTCCTAAAGTTTGGTTTCCGGGCACCTGCACAGCAGCTTGCTGTGTCTGCGCCTGCTCAAACTGAAGCTGTTCAGAGTGCAGACGACGCTGCAACTCGTAATCCTGCAACATCGCATTAATGCGACGGCGCTGCTCCTGAACCTGCTGTTGCTGGCCGCCGCTGGCGGAAGCATCAGCCGGTACGCCCAGGCTTACCGGGCTGGCTTTGCCCATCATCGGCAGTGTGTTAAACACTGGCGCTTCTGGCTGCTGATTAGTTTCAGACTGAGTATTATAGTGCTGGACGCCAACGATAACTGCAAGCGATACGCATGCAGCCACACCCATTTGGGTAAGCTGGCTGGCCCACGGACGCACCTTTTGCCAGAATGGCATTTTCTGCCACTGGTGAGGTGCGGGTTGAGCTTCAGGAATCAGCGGAGTGGTCTGATGAACAGGCTCATTCTCAATCGCCGCCATGACGCGGGCTGAGATATCGAAATGGAGAACCTCGCCGGTGTCACCGCGAAGGGTGTCACGGATGAGATGGTAACTCTCCCAGGTCTCTTGCATTTCGGGAGAATGAGACAGCTCGTTGAGCAGCTCACTATCCACCGTTTCACCATCCATTAAAGCGGAAAGTTTTTCTTTCTGCATGCCTAATACCTTTTCCAGTATCCCGCTATCGTCAACGCCTGATAAGCGGTTGAACTTTATTATCAATAGCTTCTCGCGCACGGAAAATTCGTGAACGTACCGTGCCGACCGGACAATCCATGATAGCGGCTATCTCTTCATAGCTCAGACCATCCAGCTCCCGTAACGTAATTGCCATGCGTAAATCTTCCGGGAGCGACTCGATCGTGCGAAAAACGATTTGTCTCAGTTCTTCTGACAACATTAAGTTCTCAGGGTTCGAAATTTCTTTCAATGCGCCGCCACTTTCGAAGTTTTCGGCGTCGATTGCGTCCACATCACTAGAAGGCGGACGACGGCCCTGAGCGACCAGATAATTCTTTGCCGTATTGACCGCAATACGGTACAGCCAGGTATAAAAAGCACTATCTCCCCGGAACGAATCCAGCGCGCGATAGGCCTTAATAAAAGACTCTTGCACCACATCAGGCACATCGCCTGACGGTACATAGCGGGAAACCAGGCTCGCCACCTTATGCTGGTAGCGCACCACCAGTAAGTTAAAGGCTTTCTGATCTCCCTTCTGGACCCGTTCAACCAGGACCTGGTCCGTTAACTGCTCGCTCATCCGAGGTAATGTCTCCCCAAACCTAAATTCCACGCGTTATCGAAACGCCACTCTAAAAATACCGCACTTTGAGCAAGCACCGAATTAGAGTGTCTGATCTTCAATAAGTTCCGTAACGCCTTTGTTTTTGTTCATCGCGCCGCAGACTGTTCATTTTCTCTCATTATAAGTCTGTTCACGATACGCACCACTTTCTGACAAGAAACATCTTTTTCCCGCCAGAAGAGTAACGCAACCCAGTCTTTATTTCATCACAAAATCTGACGCTAACGATCTGCTTCGCAAAATAATTTCACTCATTTACCCTCCGTTTACCTCCGCTTACGCGTTTAGCCATTGCAACACCCGTTAAAAAAAACGTGCGATAAATCGCATTCAGGTGCTATTCTGAGCCAACACTGTTTAGTAAATTAAACAACAATCATGAACACAACACCTGAACTCCATTGTGATGTACTGATCATCGGCAGCGGCGCTGCCGGTCTCTCTCTGGCGCTACGCCTGGCGGAGCATCAAAACGTTATCGTTCTGAGTAAAGGGCCGATAAGCGAGGGTTCCACGTTTTATGCCCAGGGCGGGATTGCCGCCGTGTTTGATGAGACAGACAGCATTGCCTCCCACGTCGACGATACGCTGATTGCCGGGGCCGGGATCGTGGATGCGCACGCCGCAGAGTTTGTCGCCAGCAATGCCCGCCATTGCGTGCAGTGGCTCATCGATCAGGGCGTCTTATTCGATACGCAGGTTCAACCCAACGGTGAAGAGAGCTACCACCTGACGCGCGAAGGCGGTCATAGCCACCGCCGCATCCTGCACGCAGCGGATGCCACCGGAAAAGAAGTGGAGACCACGCTGGTCGGCAAGGCGCTGAGCCATCCTAATATTCGGGTGCTTGAACGAAGCAATGCCGTTGATCTGATTATCTCCGACAAGATTGGCCTGCCGGGCACGCGTCGAGTGGTGGGTGCCTGGGTGTGGAACCGCAATAAAGAGAAGGTGGAAACCTGCCAGGCGAAGGCTGTGGTGCTGGCTACGGGCGGCGCCTCTAAAGTGTATCAGTATACCACGAACCCGGACATTGCCTCCGGAGACGGTATCGCGATGGCCTGGCGCGCCGGCTGCCGGGTGGCGAACCTTGAGTTCAATCAGTTTCATCCAACCGCCCTGTTCCATCCTCAGGCGCGCAACTTCCTGCTGACGGAAGCCCTGCGCGGCGAAGGCGCCTATCTGAAACGCCCTGACGGCACCCGCTTTATGCCGGACTTTGACGCCCGGGGCGAACTGGCCCCGCGCGATATCGTTGCCCGCGCCATCGACCATGAAATGAAGCGTCTTGGCGTGGACTGCATGTATCTTGATATCAGCCACAAGCCAGCAGAGTTTATTCGCCAGCACTTCCCGATGATTTACGAAAAACTGCTCAACCTTGGCATCGATTTAACCCGCGATCCGGTACCCATTGTGCCAGCCGCCCACTACACCTGCGGTGGGGTGATGGTTGACGATCATGGGCGTACCGATGTGGATGGTCTTTATGCTATTGGTGAGGTCAGCTATACCGGACTTCACGGCGCGAACCGTATGGCCTCTAACTCGCTGCTGGAGTGCCTGGTCTACGGCTGGTCTGCCGCAGAAGACATCACGAAACGCATGCCCTACGCCCGCGAAACAGAGCGCCTGCCTGCCTGGGATGAAAGCCGTGTGGAAAATCCGGACGAACTGGTCGTGATCCAGCATAACTGGCATGAGCTACGGTTGTTCATGTGGGATTACGTCGGGATTGTGCGCACCACGAAACGTCTTGAACGCGCGTTGCGCCGCATCACTATGCTGCAGCAGGAAATTGATGAGTATTATGCCAATTTTCGCGTATCGAATAATCTGCTGGAGCTGCGCAACCTGGTGCAAGTTGCCGAGCTAATCGTTCGCTGCGCGATGATGCGTAAAGAGAGCCGGGGGTTGCACTATACCCTGGACTACCCGGATCAGCTTGCTGAATCCGGCCCGTCGATCCTCGCCCCGCAGGTTTACATAAACAGATAAAACGCCTGGGTCAGGGCAGTGTAATCTTCGGAATAACGCTGGTCTGGCCCACGGATCACCATTCGATCGTTAAAGCATTCACCCTCTTTCGGCGAGAGCGCCAGCAGCACGCGGTGCGGCAGTCGGCCTTCCGTATCCGAAATATCGGTACGCAGACGCAACGTCCAACCGATCTCCTGCGCGATACCGATGAACGTGTTGCCCGTACTCTCAGGCAGGACCACGCAGAAAAAACCCTCTTCGGAGATAAGCTCGGCCGCGCTGGTGAGCAGCGCTTTATGATCGAGGGAACGGGTATAACGCGCCTGTTCGCGCTCGGGTGTCCCGCACTCAACGCCGGGCTCGTAGTAGGGAGGGTTGCTGACGATTAAATCGTAACGCGCGGTTTGTTCAGGCGCCCAGGCGAGCACATCCGCACATTCCACTTTCATGCGGGCTGCCCAGGGCGATTCGGCCACATTTTCACTCGCCTGCTCTGCCGCCTGCGCGTCCAGTTCGACGGCATCAATGGTGACATGCTCTTCCGTGCGCTGCGCCAGCATCAATGCCACCAGCCCGCAGCCGGTACCGATATCAAGAATACGCTTAACCCCTGCGACAGGCGCCCACGCGCCCAGTAAAATACCGTCTGTACCGACCTTCATGGCACAGCGATCGTGAGCGACAAAAAATTGTTTAAACGTAAAACCATCGCGGCGCAGTTGCGCTTTGAGTTGAGACATGTCGGGGCAACCTTCTAAGTGAAACTGGAGTAGCATAGGGGAAAGCGAAGTGGCCGAAAAGCGATATCCATACAAACAGATGAAGATTACAGCCGTAACGTCTATAATCAGCGCCCCACACAGAGGTAGAACATGACTGTAACGACTTTTTCCGAACTTGAACTCGATGAAAGCCTGCTCAATGCACTTGAGAGCAAAGGCTTCACACGCCCGACCGCCATTCAGGCAGCGGCCATTCCGCCTGCGCTTGAGGGCCGCGATGTGCTCGGTTCTGCGCCAACCGGTACGGGGAAGACTGCAGCCTATTTGTTGCCTGTGTTGCAGCATCTGCTCGACTTCCCGCGCAAAAAATCTGGCCCGCCGCGTATTTTAATCCTGACGCCGACGCGCGAACTGGCCATGCAGGTGGCCGATCACGCGCGTGAACTCGCGGCAAATACCCATCTGGATATCGCTACCATCACTGGCGGCGTTGCGTACATGAACCACGCCGAAGTGTTCAGCGAAAACCAGGACATCGTCGTTGCGACGACGGGCCGCCTGCTGCAGTACATTAAAGAAGAGAACTTCGACTGCCGCGCGGTTGAAACGCTGATCCTCGACGAAGCCGACCGCATGCTGGACATGGGCTTCGCACAGGATATCGAGCACATTGCAGGGGAAACGCGCTGGCGTAACCAGACGATGCTGTTCTCTGCCACCCTCGAAGGGGAAGCGATCAAAGACTTCGCAGAGCGTCTGCTGGAAGATCCGGTGGAAGTCTCGGCGACGCCGTCCACCCGAGAGCGTAAGAAGATCCACCAGTGGTACTACCGCGCGGATAACCTTGAGCACAAGGTCGAATTGCTGAAACACCTGCTCAAACAGGAAGATGCTCTGCGCACAATCGTATTTGTGCGTAAGCGCGAGCGCGTGCACGAGCTGGCTGAGATGCTGCGTAACGCCGGGATCAACAATTGCTATCTTGAAGGCGAGATGGCGCAGATCAAGCGTACCGAAGGCATTAAGCGCCTGACCGACGGTCGCGTTAACGTGCTGGTTGCCACAGACGTGGCCGCTCGCGGGATCGACATTCCAGACGTCAGCCACGTCATTAACTTCGATATGCCGCGCAGCGGCGATACCTATCTGCACCGTATTGGCCGTACCGGCCGCGCGGGCCGCAAAGGTATTGCGATTTCACTGGTCGAAGCGCATGACTACCTGCTGCTGCAGAAAATTGGCCGCTATGTTGACGAGCCGCTGAAAGCGCGGGTTATTGATGGCTTGCGCCCAACCACACGTGCGCCGAGTGAAAAAATGACGGGTAAACCGTCCAAGAAAGCGCTCGCGAAACGTGCTGAGAGAAAAGAGAAAGAAAAAGAGAAACCGCGCGTGAAGCAGCGTCACCGCGATACCAAAAATATTGGTAAACGCCGTAAGCCAAGCTCTGCCGCATCAGAGACAAAAACGGAAGAGTAAAAAAAAGCCGGGGACAATCCCCGGCTTTTTTATTCACCCCCGTAGCTGAAGCCTTACAGGCTTTCAGTAAAGGTACGCGCGATAACGTCGCGCTGCTGTTCTGGGGTCAGAGAGTTGAAGCGTACCGCATAACCAGACACGCGAATGGTCAGCTGCGGGTATTTTTCTGGGTGCTCAACCGCGTCCATCAGCGTTTCGCGGCGCAGTACGTTTACGTTCAGGTGCTGACCACCTTCCACGCGCACTTCTGGCTTCACTTCCATTGGAATTTCACGGTACTCGATTTCGCCCAGTTTGCTCACCGGCACGATTTCATCTTCAGCAAAACCCGCTTTCGCGACGACACAGCGCGCTTCGTTTTTCTCGCTGTCCAGCAGCCAGAAAGAGTTGAGCAGATCGTCATTTGCAGCTTTAGTAATCTGGATACCTGTAATCATGTGTTGCCTCCCTTAGGCTACATTAACTGATGTCGGCCTCTCGCGGCCAATTGGTAAAACCATTGTTTCTTGTGTGTATATATATCATTCACACCCCGGCGATTTATTGATTTAAATCAACAAAAACACCAACCACATAAAGAGTGTGGTTTGAATTTATTGCTTAAGATCAATTTTATGACCTTACCAATTCAATTTATCCTGCACATTTTCAACATAAATTTAGCCACTTAGCGCACATTTCGGCGTGGAATTTTGCTCACCGGGCTTTAGCAGGTAAGCTAGTCAGAGATTGAGATTCGCAGGAGAGCGAGATGACGACACCTTTAACCTGGCATGACGTGCTGGCAGAAGAAAAGCAGCAGCCCTATTTTATCAATACGCTCAACACCGTTGCGGCTGAGCGTCAGTCCGGACAGACGATTTACCCACCGCAGAAAGATGTGTTCAACGCCTTTCGCTACACCGAACTGAGCGATGTGAAAGTGGTCATTCTGGGCCAGGATCCCTATCACGGTCCGGGCCAGGCGCATGGGCTGGCATTTTCCGTACGTCCGGGCGTGGCGATCCCCCCTTCTCTGCTCAATATGTATAAAGAGCTTGAAGGAACCGTGCCCGGGTTTACCCGACCAAACCACGGCTACCTGGAAAGCTGGGCGCGCCAGGGCGTGCTGTTATTGAACACGGTACTCACCGTGCGGGCCGGCCAGGCGCACTCGCATGCCAGCCTGGGCTGGGAGACGTTCACCGATAAAGTCATCAGCCTGATCAACGAACACCGTGAAGGGGTCGTGTTTTTACTCTGGGGATCGCATGCGCAGAAGAAAGGGGCGATTATTGACCGCCAGCGTCATTACGTGTTGAAAGCGCCGCACCCGTCACCGCTGTCTGCACATCGCGGTTTCTTTGGCAGTAATCATTTTGTTCTGGCGAACGAATGGCTGGAAAAACGTGGCGAAACGCCAATTGACTGGATGCCTGTGTTACCGGCTGAGAGCGAGTAGTATTTGAATGTGCCGGGTCAGGCCCGGCACATGAAGAGGCTTATGCCTTATTCTGACGCCACCATTCGGCCAGCAGTACGCCGGTTGCAACGGATACGTTCAGACTTTCCACATTGCCTGTCCCATCGATTGAGACGCTCAGATCCGCACTGGAGAGCGCCGCATCAGACAGACCATCGCGTTCCTGACCCAGCACCAGCACCATCTTACGTGGCAGCGTCGCTTTAAACAGCGGCGTACCGGCATGGCTCGAGGTGGTCACGATGGAATAGCCCGCTTTACGGAACTGCTCAAGGGCATCCAGAACGCTGTCGCCGGTGATCGGCTGTACGTGCTCGGCTCCGCCTTCCGCAGTACGGATCGCAGCGCCGGATTCCAGCAGCGCGGCATCCTGCAGCAGCACGCCTTTCACGCCAAAGTGCGCGCAGCTACGCATCATCGCACCCAGGTTATGCGGGTTGCCCACATCTTCCAGCGCCAGCACGCAGTCATCGGCATCCGCCTGGCTGACCCACTGCTGCACGGTGGTGCCGTTACGTTTTTTGATCAGGAAGCAGACGCCGCCGTGGTGTTCGGTACCGGATGCTTTGGTCAGCTCGGCATCATCAACCACGTGGTAGGCTTTGCGGTTTGCAGCCATCCAGCGCAGCGCTTCTTTAAAACGCGGGGTTACGCTCTGAATAAACCAGGCGCGGACGATACATTCAGGACGGCTCTGGAACAGTGCCTGGCAGGCGTTCTCGCCATACACGCGGGTCTCTTCCGCACGCTGACGGCGCAGCACTTCCGGGTCGATAAAGCTTTTACCGCTGATACCGCCGTGATCGGCCTTTTCTGGCGTTTCGTCGCCAGGTGCACGAGAAACGGTGCGCCACGGGGAGGCGTTATCACGTGAGAAGTCATCCCGCGGACGGTCATCGCGTTTGCGATCGTCACGCTTGCGGTCATCACGTTTGCGGTCATCACCGCGGTTGTTTCTGTCATCGCGGGCGGGGCGACGGCCACCGTCTGCACGAGAAGACGCCGGACGCCCGCCACCTTTTCCGGTACGCGGATTTTGGGTGCGTTTATCAGAGTCATCATCACTGCGGACATACATCACTTTGACCTTGCCGCTTTTGTTTTTCATTTCGTCGTTCATGCTTTTCTCCACCAGCGCTGCGCGAAGCGCGCAGATTACCCGATGTGCCAGCGCATAGCCATAATTTCGTACAAAAGCCTGTGACTATTGTTCTCATTGAATAAAACGCATTGTTGTTTCAAACAGGCTCATTGATAATATGTAACATATTAGAAACATTATCGGCGTCTTGCCGCTGTCCCACGGCTCTATCAGAGGTTAGTTATGAATACCGTATGTGCCAACTGTCAGTCTCTTAACCGCATTCCGGACGATCGGATTGAAGATGGTGCGAAATGCGGACGTTGTGGCCATGAATTGTTTGATGGCGATGTCATTAACGCGACGGGTGCTACGCTGGACAAACTCCTCAAGGACGATTTGCCTGTCGTAGTAGATTTCTGGGCGCCCTGGTGCGGCCCGTGCCGTAGCTTCGCGCCGATCTTCGAAGACGTGGCCGAAGAACGCAGCGGGAAAATACGTTTCGTTAAGGTCAATACTGAAGCTGAACCTGAACTGAGCGCCCGTTTTCGCATTCGCAGCATCCCGACGATTATGATTTTCAAAAAGGGTGAAGTGGTCGACATGCTCAACGGTGCGGTGCCTAAAGCACCTTTTGACAGCTGGTTAAACGAGTCGCTGTAACATTCACGGGGCACATCTTGTGCCCCGTTCCCACCTCTGCGAAAATAGGGTTTTTCCTGCATTTCGCCCATGACTGATAACGCTGTTCTTCAATTACGCGCCGAACGCCTTGCGCGCGCCACCCGTCCGTTCCTCGCCCGGGGTAACCGTATTCGCCGCTGTCAGCGCTGCCTGCTGCCGCTGAAGGTTTGCCTGTGCGAGACGCTGGCTCCGAGTACGGCCCAGAGCCGCTTTTGTCTGGTCATGTTTGATACCGAGCCGATGAAGCCCAGCAATACCGGTCGCCTGATTGCCGATATTCTGCCGGATACCGCGGCGTTTCAGTGGTCCCGCACGGCTCCCCCTCAGGCCCTGCTCGACCTGGTGGCAAGCCCGGACTATCAGCCGATGGTCGTTTTCCCCGCGTCATATGCAGGTGTCGATCGCCAGGTGCTTTCGACGCCGCCATCCGGTAAACCGCCGTTGTTCATTATGCTGGACGGCACCTGGACCGAAGCGCGAAAAATGTTTCGCAAAAGCCCGTATCTCGACGCACTGCCGGTGATTTCTGTCGATCTTTCCCGCGTCTCCGCCTACCGTCTGCGTGAAGCGCATGCTGACGGGCAATACTGCACCGCCGAAGTGGCCATTGCGCTTCTGGATCTGGCGGGTGATACCGCTGCGGCTGGCGCCCTGGGCAACCATTTCTCCTGTTTCCGGGAACGCTATCTGGCAGGAAAAACCGTTCATAAGGGCAGCGTCACAGCAGCCGAGACGGAAAGCGTTTAAAATCATCAGGTCGCTTGCATTCACAGGAGGCCTGCATGAGCCAGCGAGGGTTAGAAGCGCTACTTCGTCCTAAATCCATTGCCGTCATCGGCGCATCAATGAAACCGGATCGTGCTGGCTATCTGATGATGCGCAATCTGCTGGCCGGGGGATTTAATGGCCCCGTCATGCCCGTCACGCCGGCGTATAAGGCAGTTCAGGGAGTGCTTGCATGGCCTGATGTACAGAGCCTGCCTTTCGTACCTGATCTGGCCGTACTGTGTACAAACGCGAAACGGAATCCGGAGCTGCTGGAATCGCTCGGCAAGAAAGGCTGTAAAACCTGCATTATTCTCTCGTCTCCGCCTGAACAGAAAGCCGAGCTTCTGGCCTGCGCCAGCCGCTATCAAATGCGCATTCTGGGGCCAAACAGTCTCGGCCTGCTCGCCCCCTGGCAGGGCTTAAATGCCAGCTTCTCTCCGGTTCCGATCCGCAAAGGCAAGCTCGCGTTTATCTCGCAGTCGGCTGCGGTATCGAACACCATCCTCGACTGGGCGCAGCAGCGTGAAATGGGATTCTCCTACTTCATTGCTCTCGGCGACAGTCTGGATATCGACGTTGATGAGCTGCTGGATTTTCTGGCGCGCGACGGTAAAACCAGTGCGATTCTGCTTTATCTTGAGCACCTCAGCGACGCGCGTCGTTTTGTCTCGGCTTCGCGAAGCGCGTCGCGCAATAAGCCGATCCTGGTAATCAAAAGCGGGCGCAGCCCTGCGGCTCAGCGTCTGCTGCAGTCGCATTCCGGCATGGATCCCGCCTGGGACGCCGCTATTCAGCGCGCGGGTTTGCTGCGGGTACAGGATACGCACGAGCTTTTTTCCGCCGTTGAAACGTTAAGCCATATGCGCCCGTTGCGCGGCGAGAAGTTAATGATTGTCAGTAACGGCGCCGCCCCTGCTGCACTCGCCCTTGATGAGCTGTGGCGGCGCTTCGGCAAGCTGGCCACGCTGAGTGAAGAGACGCTGCAGCGCCTGAAAGATGCGCTTCCGACCAGCGTGACGCCCGGCAATCCGCTTGATTTACGCGATGACGCCAGTAGCGACCGCTATATCAGGGCCATTTCCATTTTGCTGGATAGCCAGGATTTCGACGCGCTGATGATTATCCACTCCCCCAGCGCGGTCGCGCCGGGCAGCGAAAGCGCGCGCGCGCTCATTGATGCCGTGCGCAATCATCCGCGAGGCAAATATGTCACCCTGCTCACCAACTGGTGCGGTGAGTTTTCTTCGCAGGAGGCGCGACGCCTGTTCAGCGAAGCCGGACTGCCAACCTACCGCACGCCGGAAGGCACCATAACCGCGTTTATGCATATGGTGGAATATCGCCGCAACCAGAAACAGCTCCGCGAGACGCCGGCGTTGCCCGAGAATTTGACGGCCAATACCGTTGACGTTCACCGGCTGTTGCAGCAGGCGATTGAAGAAGGCGCGACGTCGCTGGATACGCATGAGGTCCAGCCCATTCTGGGCAGCTACGGGATGCAGACCCTGCCGACCTGGATCGCCAGCGACAGCGCTGAGGCCGTACATATTGCCGAGCAGATTGGCTATCCGGTTGCCCTGAAGCTGCGTTCGCCGGATATTCCGCATAAGTCTGACGTTCAGGGGGTGATGCTCTACCTGCGGACGGCGGCAGAGGTGCAGCAGGCAGCCGATGCCATCTTCGATCGGGTCAAAATGGCCTGGCCGCAGGCAAGGATCCACGGCTTGCTGGTGCAAAGCATGGCTAACCGCGCAGGCGCTCAGGAGTTACGCGTGGTGGTCGAACACGATCCCGTCTTCGGCCCGCTCATCATGCTGGGTGAAGGCGGCGTGGAGTGGCGCCCGGAGGAGCAGGCCGTGGTGGCGTTACCGCCGCTGAACATGAACCTGGCGCGTTATCTGATCATCCAGGCGATTAAAAGCAAAAAGATCCGCGGCCGGAGCGCGCTGCGTCCGCTTGATATTGCCGGGCTAAGTCAGTTCCTGGTACAGGTCTCTAACCTGATTGTGGATTGTGCCGAGATCCAGCGGCTGGACATTCATCCGCTGCTCGCCTCCGGCAATGAGTTTACGGCGCTGGACGTGACCCTGGATATCGCGCCATTCGAAGGAGACAGCGAGAGCCGTCTGGCGATCCGCCCGTATCCCCTGCAGCTGGAGGAGTGGGTTGAGATGAAAAATGGGGAACGCGCCTTGTTCCGCCCTATTCTGCCGGAAGATGAGCCCCAGCTGCGGGCCTTTATCTCTCAGGTCACGAAAGAGGATCTTTATTATCGCTATTTTAGCGAAATCAACGAATTTACCCACGATGATTTAGCCAATATGACCCAGATCGACTACGATCGAGAAATGGCGTTTGTTGCCGTTCGTCGCGCCGATGAGGGTGATGAGATCCTCGGCGTCACGCGTGCCATTTCTGACCCGGATAACGTCGATGCGGAGTTTGCCGTGCTGGTGCGCTCCGATCTTAAAGGTCTGGGCCTGGGAAGACGACTGCTGGAAAAACTCATCAGTTATACGCGAGATCACGGATTGTTACGCCTTAATGGCATTACTATGCCTAACAATCGCGGTATGGTGACCCTGGCGCGAAAACTTGGGTTTGGCGTTGATATTCAGCTGGACGAAGGTATTGTTGCCTTATCCCTCAGTCTGACATCAGCAGACAAACGCGAGTAAGCTACTGGAAATGTTACCCACTTTGGACGGGACTGGTGGTATCATTGTCCGCTTATGTTGTTTGCATAGTACAGACAACCCTTCAATGAACAGAGAAGAAACGCACTGTGATGTTGTCAAAATTTAAGCGTAATAAACATCAACAACACCTTGCTCAACTACCGAAGATTTCTCAGTCAGTTGATGATGTAGAGTTCTTTTACGCTCCCGCTCATTTTCGGGAGACGCTTCTGGAAAAGATAGCCAGCGCCACGCGACGCATTTGCATTGTGGCACTGTATCTTGAACAGGATGAAGGCGGGCGCGCGATCCTGAACGCGCTCTATGAAGCCAAACGTCAGCGTCCGGAACTGGATGTTCGCGTGCTGGTAGACTGGCATCGCGCCCAGCGTGGCCGTATTGGCGCTGCCGCATCAAACACCAATGCTGACTGGTATTGCCGCACGGCGCAGGAAAATCCTGGCGTTGACGTGCCTGTTTATGGCGTCCCGGTGAATACCCGTGAAGCGCTCGGCGTTCTTCATTTCAAGGGGTTCATCATTGATGACAGCGTGCTTTACAGCGGCGCCAGCCTCAATGATGTCTACCTTCATCAGCTCGATAAATATCGCTATGACCGCTACCATCTGATCCGTAATCCGCAGATGGCCGATATCATGTTCAACTGGGTTGATAAAAATCTGGTTCATGGCCGTGGCGTTAATCGTCTTGACGATCCCGAGCGTCCGAAAAGCCCGGAGATCAAAAACGATGTTCGCGCCTTCCGCCAGGAGCTGCGCGATGCGGTCTATCATTTCCAGGGCGATGCGAACAACGAAGAGTTATCCGTTACCCCGCTGGTAGGGCTCGGCAAATCAAGCCTGCTGAACAAAACGATTTTCCATCTGATGCCGTGCGCGGAGCAGAAACTGACTATCTGCACGCCGTATTTCAACCTTCCTGCCGTGCTGGTGCGTAATATCATTCAGCTGCTGCGCGAGGGTAAAAAAGTGGAAATCATCGTGGGTGATAAAACGGCAAATGACTTCTTCATTCCCGAAGATCAGCCGTTCAAAATCATTGGTGCGCTGCCTTATCTCTATGAGATTAACCTGCGTCGTTTCCTGAGCCGCTTACAGTATTACGTCAACACTGACCAGCTGGTTGTGCGTCTCTGGAAAGATGAAGACAATAGTTACCATCTCAAAGGCATGTGGGTCGACGATGAGTGGATGCTGCTGACAGGTAACAACCTGAACCCGCGCGCATGGCGACTGGATCTGGAAAACGCTATCCTGATTCATGACCCGCAGCATGAGTTAGCCGCCCAACGTGAGCGCGAGCTGGAGCTGATTCGCACCCATACAACCGTGGTGAATCACTACCGCGAACTGCAGAGTATTGCCGATTATCCGGTAAAAGTTCGCAAGCTTATTCGCCGCTTACGTCGTATCCGTATCGACCGACTTATCAGCCGTATTCTGTAATATCCAGGCCCTGTCACCCGCAGGGCTTTTTTATGGAGCCCGTTGATGCGTATTCCTCTGGTACTGAGTGTGCTCTTCCTGAGTGGCTGTAGCCATATGGCTAACGATAGCTGGTCCGGACAGGACAAAGCACAGCATTTCCTCGCTTCCGCGATGTTGTCCGCAGCCGGTAATGAATATGCCCAGCACCAGGGATACAGCCGGGATCGTAGCGCGGCGATCGGGTTAATGTTCTCAGTAGGTCTTGGGGCATCAAAAGAACTGTGGGATAGCCGCCCCGCAGGGAGCGGCTGGAGCTGGAAAGATTTCGCCTGGGATGTCGCCGGCGCAACGACCGGCTATGCCGTATGGCAGATGGCGCGCTATTAAAGTCGAATGCCTTTCCCTTTGCGATGCAGCATCAGGGAGACAACAAACGCCAGTGCCCCCATTCCCGTTACGTACCAGAAGAATGTCGTTTCGCTTCCCCACGATTTAAGCGACAGCGCGACGTACTCCGCCGATCCGCCAAACACCGCATTGGCTACCGCATAAGAGAGCCCTACCCCTAACGCACGGACCTGCGCCGGGAACATCTCGGCTTTCAATATCCCACTGATGGAGGTATAGAAACTGACAATCACCATCGCCACCATCACCAGCGCAAAGGCGGCATACGGTGAAGAGACATGCTGAAGCGCTGTCAGAATGGGAACGGTACATAATGCCGATAATCCGCCAAAAATGAGCATTGAGGTACGTCGGCCAATTTTGTCCGAGAGCGCACCGACGATCGGCTGTATGAGCATAAAGACAAACAGCGCCGCGGTCATGACCACACTGGCGACGTTTGCGTGCATGCCGGTGGTATTCACCAGGTACTTTTGCATATAGGTGGTGAAAGTATAAAAACTGAGAGAGCCGCCCGCAGTGAAGCCCAGCACCATCAGGAAAGCTTTGCGGTTACGCCATAACCCTTTGAATGTTCCCGCCTCCTTCAGCATCCGGACCTCTTTCTGAGAGGTTTCATCTAACTGACGGCGTAGCCAAAGTGCGACAATCGCCAGCACTGCCCCCATTGCGAAAGGAATTCGCCATCCCCAGGCATGTAGTTGTTCGTCCGTCAAAATCTGCTGCAGGATCACCACCACAAGAATGGCCAGCAGTTGACCGCCAATCAGCGTGACGTACTGGAATGAGGCGTAAAAACCTTTACGGCCTTCCAGGGCAATTTCGCTCATGTAGGTCGCACTGGTACCGTATTCACCGCCCACCGATAATCCCTGAAATAAGCGGGCCAGCAAAAGCAGCGCCGGTGCCCAGGTGCCAATCGATTCATATCCCGGTAAGCAGGCGATCACCAGCGAGCCAAAGCACATCATACACACCGAGATCAGCATCGAGGCCTTACGCCCGCGACGATCCGCAATACGGCCGAACAGCCAGCCCCCGATGGGTCGCATTAAAAATCCTGCGGCAAAAACCCCAGCCGTTTGTAGCAGCTGTGTAGTGGTGTTGCCGGATGGGAAGAAAATATGTGCGAAGTAGAGTGAACAGAATGAGTAGACGTAAAAGTCGAACCATTCAACCAGATTCCCTGAAGAGGCGCTGATGATTGCCCATACCCTTCTTCGGGTATCACTGTGAGCCAGCGTCCCGTGTGATGTCATGCTTTCTGTCATTGTGATTATGCTCCTGCCATAAACTGCGGCGTATTGAGCCAGAAGGCTCAATAACCTCGTAAATGAAATGTTATAATTTTGTTATAAATAACATTGCGACAGGGATCACACATTCCATTAGCAGGATAAGGGATTAAGAGAAAGGCCAGGATGGAGATAAAAGCAAAAAACCCCGCACCTTCCGGTACGGGGTTCTTCTAATTGATGCCTGGCAGTTCCCTACTCTCACATGGGGAGACCCCACACTAC